>NZ_JBFRDW010000157.1:0-10107 GCF_052113985.1 Pseudoduganella sp. RAF53_2
GAGCTGACATTTCCTGCCACGACTGACAAATTTTGTTCGTGGCAAATTTTCCTCCCTGACAAATTTTGTCGCCGCCCCATAGAAACTTCGGTTTCGAAAGGGTGGCACAGAAATTGCCACATGGTATTAAACGGCGGAATCCTGCCGGTTAATATAAAGGGAGAGAAAATGCAGCTGACTCAGTACAGGGCTTGGACGCTGGCCTGCCTGATGAGCCTGTCGGCGACATCCTGGGCCGCAACGGTCGAGGTGACGAATACAGCCCGCAACGCGTCCGTGGAACTTGGCAATAAGGTCTGGTTCCTTGGCAAGGTAGACGGCAAGGGCGTCTACATGAACTTCGCCGTCAACGGTATCCCGGGCGGCAATGCCACTTACGGCACCATCAATTCGCAAAACGGCGAATACATTGCACCGAAGACGATGCCGGCCAATCCGGTCATCACCTTCACCGGCAGCACCGCCACCACGCCCAAGCTGAGCGGCACCACCACGCTGACGCTGCGCAAGCCAGGCGTGATCGGCACGCCGAATCCAACGCCTACTCCCACTCCCACTCCGACGCCGACGCCAACTCCAACGCCGACCCCGACGCCAACCCCAGGTCCGATCGGTGAACAGCCGGCGCCGGACGCCGCCACCGTGGCCGCCGCGCGCCTGCTGCAGCAAGCCACCTTCGGCCCGAACGCATCCAGCATCGCCGCCGTGAAGTCGATGGGTGCGCAAGCCTGGCTGCAGCAGCAGTTCCAGATGGCCGCTACTCCGCTGCCTGCGACCACCGACCTCGATGTGTTGCGCAAGGGCTGGTACATGAATATGGCCACCGCGCCGGACCAGCTGCGCCAGCGCATGGTATTCGCCCTGTCGCAACTGTTCGTGGTTTCGGCCGACAAGAACCCTTACGGCAACGAGATGGCGCCGTGGCTGAACACCCTGCAGAACAACGCCTTCGGCAACTTCAACACCCTGCTGCGCGAAATGACGCTGAATCCGTCGATGGGCAAATACCTCGACCTCGGCAACAGCGTGATGCCGGCGCCGAACGAGAACTATGCGCGTGAAGTCATGCAGCTGTTCACCATCGGCCCTGTGATGCTGAACCAGGACGGCACCGTGCAGCTGGACCGCAACGGCGCACCGATCCCGAGCTACGACCAGGCCACCATCGGCGGCATGTCGCGCGCCCTGAGCGGCTGGACTTATCCGGGCTCCAGCGCCACCGGCATCAATTGGGAAAACTTCACCGGCCCGCTGCAGCCGCGCGACAACTACCACGACAAGACTGCCAAGACCATCTTCGGCGGCATCACCCTGTCCGCCGGCCAGTCTACGATGCAGGATTACGACGCGGTGATGAACGCCCTGTTCAACCACCCTAACCTGCCGCCTTTCATCGCGACCCGCCTGATCCGCGCTTTCGTGATGAGCAATCCAAGCCCGGCGTATGTGCAGCGCGTGGCGGACGTCTTCGCTTACGGCCCGGCTGGCCGCGGCGATCTGAAAGCCACCCTGACCGCCGTGCTGATGGACCCGGAAGCCCAGGTTCCAAGCACCGTCTCGGGCAAGCTGAAAGACCCGATGCTGCACAGCCTCACCCTGTTCCGCGCGCTGAACGCCACCGTGATTGATCCGAACAATCTGTTCTGGGATTACTTCCTGCTGGGCGAAAAGCTGCTGAACGCACCGAGCGTGTTCAACTTCTTCTCGCCGATTACGCCACTGCCAGGCCAGGCTGGCCTGGTGGGTCCGGAGTTCCAGCTGTATGCGCCGTCGCTGTCGGTATCGCGCGCCAACTACCTGTACAACTTCCTGTCCGGCGAATACGGCGGCATGGTGCGCATCGACATCACGCCATTCCAGGCAGTGGCCAACAATCCGACCGCCCTGTTGAACCTTGTGGATGCAACGCTGCTGCAAGGCCGCATGACGCCAGCCGCACGTGCCGCCATCGGTGCCACCATCAACGCAACCGCCGACATGAAGCAGCGCGCCATCACCGCGCTGTACCTGACCGCGATCACGGCCGAATTCGCCGTCCAGCAGTGAGAGGAATACGAATATGAGCAAAACCAATATGTCGCGCCGTGGCTTCCTCGGCGCCAGTGCGCAGATCGGCATGCTGGGCGCCATGTCCACCCTGGGCTTGCTGGGCATGCCCCGTTCGGCCAAGGCAGCGCCCGTGAGCGACTACAAGGCGCTGGTCTGCGTCTATCTGTTTGGCGGTAACGACGGCAACAATATGATCGTGCCGCTGGACGCCACGCACTACAACGCCTACAACGCGATCCGCGGCAGCCAGGGGCTGGCGCTGTCGGTGAACGCCAAGACCTTGACCGCGCAGCGCAGCGCGCGCCTGTCGAACGGCGTGGACCAGCCTTTCGCTTTCCACTACGGCATGCCGGAGATCGATGCGCTGTATGGACAAGGCATGGTCGCCGGCCTGCTCAACGTTGGCAATCTGCGCCAGCCGCTGACCAAGGCGCAATATCAGTCCGGCGCCAACGTGCCGCCGCAGCTGTTCTCGCATCCGGACCAGAACATCCAGAACCAGGCAGGTACGCCATCGGCTGCCGGCACTGGCTGGGGTGGCCGTCTGGTCGATGCGCTGGGCAATGGCGGACACCTCGATGCAGTATCGGTCGGCGCGGGTGGCCTGTTTGTTGAAGGTTCGTCGGTGCACGGCAATCTGCTCCCAGGCACTGGCCAGCTGGATCTGGCGGGCATGAACTTCTGGCCGCAGAACGAAGCCGATACGCGCCGCGCTGCCCTGCTGCAGATCTTGTCGGCCCAGAATCCGAACCTGATTGCGCAAGCGGCCAACAAGTCCCTGCTGAATGGCATGGATCTGGTGAAGGACCTGAAGGCGGCCAATACCGGCGCGCCTTTGTCCACTGTATTCCCCGGCTATTCGCTGGCGCAGCAGCTGAAGACTGTGGCGCAGCTGATCCGCCTGCGTTCCACGCAAGGTCCGGGACGCCAGGTCTACTTCGTTTCGCTGAGCGGCTTCGATACCCACGGCGGCCAGGCTTACCAGCAGTTCGACATGCTGCGCCAGGTGTCGCAATCGGTCGCAGCCTTCCAGCAGGCGCTGCATGAAATCAATGCCGAGCAGCTTGTCACCACCTTCACCATGTCCGACTTCGGCCGCTCGCTGCAGCCGAACAGCGGCGGCACCGATCATGGCTGGGGCAATCACCACCTGATCATCGGCGCGGCCGTGAAAGGCGGGCTGTATGGCCAGTTCCCCGACTTTGTCCTCGGCGGCAAAGACGACGCGACCGGCCGCGGCGTGTGGATTCCACAGATCTCGAACCAGCAATACGGCGCAACGCTGGGCCGCTGGTTCGGCGCCGAAGCGGATGTACTGGAGAACCAGATCTTCAAGAATGAGCTGTCGAATTTCAGCGTGAAAGACCTGGGCTTCATGGTTTAAGAGCACCCTTTGTCCGCGCACTGAGGGGTGCGCGGGCTCTTTTTCGGAAGATGAACATGAAATACCTGAACTACGCCGCGGCGCTGTTGGCCGCAGCGCTGATCGCGGGATGCGGCGACTCCGAAGCGCCGGGTTCCACAGCCAGCGCCGTCGCAGCCGTGGCCGACGGCGATCCCGGCAAGCCTGCCTTCCAGCTGCAACAGGAGCGCGAAGCCGCTGTGCAGGCGGCGCTGGAGCGGCATGACCTTGCGCAGGCCAAGTCCCTCGCCAACACGGCCGCCTTGCGCCAGCTGGTCAACGCCGAGATCCGCTCGCAGGCCGCAGTCGAGCACTCGATTCAATCCAAATGAAGGAGATCGCCATGCTTTCCCGTTTTGCCCGCATCGCCCTCGGCGGCRCCTTGCTTAGCCTTCTCGCACTTGCTGCACCTGCTTTCAGCGCCGAGACGCAATCCCTGCCGGCCGTCGCCCGCCCCGGCCCCGGCGACCCGAGCTGCGCACGGCCCGAATATCCCAAGACGCTGAAAGGCGGCGAGCAAGGCAAGGTCGTTGTGTCCTACCTGATCGGGCTTGACGGCGCAGTCCTCGACGGCAAAATCGCCCACTCCTCCGGCACAGCCGACCTCGACCGCGCCGCCTACGTCGCCCTCTCCAAATGCCTCTACCGCATGCCCGACGGCGCCACCGAACCACGCTGGATGATCGCCACCTTCATCTGGAAATAAACTAGTAAAACTTCGCGGCAGATTTGCGCTACATTAGCGGCTCGTCAATTCTGGAGCGCTGAATGAAGCCGATCGCCGCCTTACTCCTTGCCGCCGCTGCTGCGCGCGCAGGTGCTGCACCAATCGCTTTTGTCGACGTCAATCTGATCGCGATGCAAAACGAACAGGTGCAGGCGCACCAGACGGTGCTGGTGGAGGATGGGCGGATTGCTGCTGCGGGGCCGATGGAAAGCGTGGCCGTGCCGCGCGGGGCGCAGCGGATCGATGGCAAGGGGCGTTATCTGATGCCCGGCCTGGTGGACGCGCATGTGCACCTGCTTTCGCGCGCCGAGCTGCCGCTGTTTCTGGCGCAGGGCGTGACCACGGTCTACAACCTGTCCGGCCATTCAGCGCACCTGACTTGGCGCCGGCAAGTCGCCGACGGCAGTCTGCTCGGACCTCGCATTTTCACGACCGGCCCAATCATGAACACGTCAATGCCGCCGGCGGAGGCCGAGCGCTTCGTGCAGAAGATCGCGGACCAGGGCTACGATGGCATCAAGGTCTATAACAAGATTGGCGCGGAAGAATACCCGGTCATCATTGCGACCGCCAAGGCGCGCGGCCTGCTGATTACCGGTCACGTGGCGCGCGCGCCGGGCTTCGCGAAAACACTGGCCGCGGGACAGTCGCTGGCGCATGCTGAAGAAATCCTGTACTCGCAGTTCAATGACGGCGGCGGCGAGAGTTTCGACCACGTTAAACTGGACGAATCGAAGATTGCGCCAACCGCTGCACAGATCAAGGCTGCCGGCATCAGCGTTACGGCCACGCTGACGACCTTCCATGACATCCAGCTGGAATCAACTGATCTGCAAACTTATCTGAAACGTCCTGAAATCGCTGCGTTGGCGCCGTGGGTGCGCGATGGACTGGCGCCGGGCAAAAACATTTACGGCCACTTCTCGCCCAACGACCAGAACTTCCTTCGCGAAGCCATGCCCTTCCAGCGCAAGCTGGTAAAGGCCATGTCCGATGCAGGTGTGCCAATCCTGACCGGCACCGACGCCGCCATGCTCGGCCCCGTGCCCGGCTACTCCCTGCACCGTGAATTTGCGGAACTGAGCGAATCCGGCCTCACGCCCTACCAGGTCCTGAGCGCCGCCACCATATCGCCGGCAGCCTACTTCGCCAAGCCGGGCGAGGACGGCGCCATCGCGCCCGGCCGCCGTGCGGACCTGCTGCTACTGCAAGCCAATCCATTGGACGACGTCGCCAACACCACGAAGATCGAAGGCGTCATGGCCGCCGGACGCTGGCTCCCGCGCAAGCGCCTCGACCAGCTCACCACAGCCCTCCCCGCTGCCCACCGCGCCACACGCGACCGCCTGCTGGCAGCGCTGATCGCGAAGCCAGAGAGCTTCCCCGCCATGCTGGAAGACGAAGATCCTCTCGGCGTCATGCACGGCGAACTGCGCAAGTCCCTGCAACGCAAAGTCGGCAAACAGCGCGCCGAAGCCATCCTGTCCCGCGTCCGCGCCGCCGCCCCGAACAGCGACTTCGCAAAGTCCTAGAGATTCATTTCGAACAGGACGCGGAAAGAGAACTCCTGCGAGCAGGGCTTGCCCTCACACAGGGCCGGCTTGTATTTCTCCTTCAGCAGCAGGAAGGCGACGGCTTTGGCCAGGTCGGGGTCGGGGGTTTCGTAGATCTTCACATCTTGCGGCTCCCCGTCGGGGCCGACCATGACGCGCACGTCGAGCCGTCCGCGCACTGCAAGGCGGCGCTGCACTTCTTCCAGGCCTTTGAACAGGTGCTTCAGGCCGTGCACGGGGAACGGCGGCTCATCGGCAGGCCCCATGTRCTCGTAGACGCCGCGCAGCTGATTCTTCTGCGCTTCGGTGAGCTGCTCATAAGTTTTGTCGAAAGGGAGACTGGAAATCGCGGTGTCGCGCTTGAGATGCGAGCCGGTGTCGGCCTGATCGGCCTTCATGCGGAATTTGTCGTCATCGGCGTGGGCAGTGATGGCGGCGCCCAGCACCAGGACAAGGAGAAGTTTGCGCATCGGGTAGTTGGCAAATTGAAAACAGCTTTATACCCGATGTGCCACGGCATGGGGAGTGCCGTGGCAATATTGCAACGTTTTACAGCTTGATGAAGTTCTCGCGGTAGTACTTGAGTTCTTCGATGGATTCGACGATGTCGGCCAGYGCAGTGTGCTTCTGGGCTTTCTTGAAGCCGGCGACCATTTCAGGCTTCCAGCGGCGGCCCAGCTCCTTCAGGGTGGACACGTCGATATTCCGGTAGTGGAAGAACGCCTCCAGCTTCGGCATGTACTTGACCATGAAGCGACGATCCTGGCCGATGGTATTGCCGCACATTGGCGATTTGCCGTTCGGGACCCACTGCTTCATGAAGGCGATCAGCTCGGCCTCGGCCTGCTCTTCGCTCACCGTGGAAGCTTTCACGCGGTCGATCAGGCCGGAGCGGCCATGGGTGCCTTTGTTCCAGRCATCCATCTTGTCCAGCGTTTCGTCCGACTGGTGAATCGCGAAAACGGGGCCCTCGGCCAGCACGTTCAGGTGCATGTCGGTCACCACGATTGCCACTTCGATAATACGGTCGGTTTCCGGCTCCAGGCCGGTCATTTCCATATCAACCCACACCAGGTTCATTTCATTCGGGCGCGGTGCGGCAACCGGAGCGGCGGCAGTGCTTGCTGGGGTATCGTTCGCTTGTGACATAATTCTCTCTTAGCCAAATCAATCCGCCATTTTCTCACAGGCACAGAATGTATTCACACGCGTTTTCGATTTTGTTTGTCGCTTTTCTGGTGTTGACCCTGTCGGTCCGTTTCTGGCTCGCGTCGCGCCACATCCGTCACGTGCTGGCGCACCGCGCTGCCGTGCCATCCGAATTCGCGGAAAAAATCCCACTGCATGCGCACCAGAAGGCTGCCGACTACACGGTCGCGCGCACCAAGTTCGGCCTGGTATCGATGGCGGTCAACGCCGTCGTGCTGATCTGCTTTACCCTGCTGGGCGGCCTGCAGTGGCTCAACGGCACAGTCTTCAACGCCACCGGCGGCGGCATGAGCTACCAGCTCGGCCTGATCATCGCCTTCGGCGTGATCTCGGGCCTGATCGACCTGCCGCTCGACTTCTACCGCCAGTTCCGCCTGGAAGAGCGCTTCGGCTTCAACAAGATGACGGTGGGGCTGTTCTTCACCGATATGCTGAAAGGCCTGCTGCTGGCCGGCGTGATCGGCCTGCCGCTGATCTGGGTGGTGCTGGCACTGATGGAAAAGTCCGGCGACTTGTGGTGGCTGTATGCCTGGTTTGTGTGGAGCGGCTTCCAGCTGCTGATCATGGTGCTCTACCCGACCGTGATTGCACCGCTGTTCAACAAGTTCACGCCACTGGCCGATGAATCGCTGAAGTCGCGTATCGAAGGCCTGATGCAGCGCGTTGGTTTTGCCTCCAAGGGCCTGTTTGTGATGGACGGCTCCAAGCGCAGCGCGCACGGCAATGCCTACTTCTCCGGCTTCGGTGCAGCCAAGCGCATCGTGTTCTTCGACACCCTGATCGAGCGCCTGGCGCCACAGGAAATCGAGGCCGTGCTGGCGCACGAGCTGGGCCACTTCAAGCTGAAGCACATCGTCAAGCGCATCGTGGTGATGTTCGCGATTTCGCTGGGCTTCCTGGCCCTGCTGGGCTATCTGAAAAACCAGATCTGGTTCTACACCGGCCTCGGTGTGAATCCGATCATCGTGCCGGGCCAGAGCAATGACGCCATGGCCCTGATCCTGTTCATGCTGTCGCTGCCGGTCTTCACTTTCCTGTTCGGCCCACTGACTTCGCTCAGCTCGCGCAAGCATGAATTCGAAGCGGACGCTTTCGCCGCCAAGCACACCGATTCGCGCGACCTGGTGTCGGCCCTGGTCAAGATGTACGAAGATAACGCCTCGACCCTGACGCCCGATCCGCTGCATTCGGCCTTCTACGATTCGCATCCGCCTGCCAGCGTGCGCATTCGTCAACTCAACCTGGGGGCAGCACAATGACAGCCGCCATCCTGAGCGCAGCCCACCTGCGCTCCCTGCATAGCGCCCACGTCAAGGACGGCGTGAACCACCACGAAGCATCCCGCTTGTGCCATCTGCTGGAAGGCTGGAGCATCGAAAACGGCAAGCTGGTGAAGACCTTCAACTTCGCCAACTACTACGAGACCATGGCTTTCGTGAACGCGCTGGCCTACATCTCGCACAAGGAAGACCATCACCCGGAACTGGTGGTGGGCTACAAGACCTGCCAGGTGCGCTATGACACGCACTCGGTCGGCGGCCTTTCGCTGAATGACTTTATCTGTGCAGCGAAGGCGGACGCATTGGCATGAGCAAGGAAAAGCGTACCGGCATCATCATCGCAGCACACGGCCGCCACTATCTGGCGGATTCGAACGGCCAGCATCTTCAGTGCGTCACGCGCGGCAAGAAGACCAATGTGGCGGTGGGCGACATCGTCGATCTGACCTTGACTTCGCCCGACCAGGCCGTGATCGACAAGATCCAGGAGCGCAAGACCCTGCTCTACCGCTCCGACCAGTACAAATCCAAGCTGCTGGCGGCAAACGTCACCCAGCTTTTCATCGTGGTCGCCACCGAGCCAAGCTTCTCGGACGACCTCGTGTCGCGCGCGCTGGTGGCGGCAGAAGCGGCGGGCGTGAAGGCGCGTCTGATCCTGAACAAGATCGACGTGCAAGAGGCCCTGCCGCGCGCGCAGGAGCGCCTGAAGGTCTACACGGACATGGGCTATGAGCTGATCCAGGTGTCCGCCACCGGCCAGCCGGAAGCCACCGTTGCGGCGCTTGGCCCGCTGCTGGAAGGCGAATCGTCGATCCTGATCGGCCAGTCCGGCATGGGCAAGTCCTCGCTGATTAACCTGCTGGTGCCGGACGCCGATATCGCCACGCGCGAAATCAGCGAGGCGCTGGATACCGGCAAACACACCACCACATTCACCCGCCTTTATCATCTGGGTCCCGACGCCAGCGTGATCGATTCGCCGGGCTTCCAGGAATTCGGC
Source organism: Pseudoduganella sp. RAF53_2 (assembly GCF_052113985.1). Lineage (NCBI taxonomy): Bacteria > Pseudomonadati > Pseudomonadota > Betaproteobacteria > Burkholderiales > Oxalobacteraceae > Pseudoduganella > Pseudoduganella sp. RAF53_2. Next base: position 9,221 of record NZ_JBFRDW010000157.1, read on the forward strand.
CTGTATCACCTCACCGAAGGCATGCTGGAACGGGYCTTCCGCGACTTCGCACCCTACCTCGGCGGATGCAAATTTTATAACTGCCGGCATTTAAGCGAGCCACAGTGCGCAATTCTTGATGCGGTCGAGCAAGGCAAGATCGCAAAAATGCGCCATACTCTGTACGGACAGCTATTACACGAATCCTCACAGACGCTTTACTGACCGGAACCGCCATGGAGATGTTTGCAGACGACGACGCCGTAGCCCAGTGGGAGCTTGACCTGCTCCCATTGCGCGGCGCCGAGCGCCTGCCGCTCCTCATGACGCTGTCCTGGCATCTGCGCCAGCGCGACTGCCCGCGCGCCGCAGAACTGGCGCAGGAAGCGAGCACCCTGCTGCTATCGTCCGAATTCGATAACGCAGAACGCTCCGCCTGCATCAGCCGCCTGAAGCTGGTGCAGGGCGAAATTGCCTGGCTCACCGGCCGTCTCGATGAAGCCTACGATCTTGCGGAAAACGCCCGCCTTGCCCTGCGCGAACTGGGTGACGACGCCGCCTGTGCCGACGCCCACTGGCTGAAGGCCTGGGTTGCCGTCGATCGCGGCGACCACCCCAAGCGCGACGAAGAACTGGCTGCAGCATCGGAAGCGGCCCGCCGCGCCGGCGACAGCGACCGCGAAGCCATTGCCGATGCGGCCAGCGCACGCTGGGCCGTGCTGCGCGACCTGCATAGCGCCAGTGCGCGCTGGGGCAAGCGCTTCGATTTGTCCGAAGAAGTATCGACAGGTGTCGATTGCTGGATCAACGATTTCCTCGGCGTGGCCGCAAGCCAGGCCAGCGATTTCGGCAACGCGGCCGGTTTCTACATCCGCAGCTACGAAGCCGCGCTGGAAACAGGCCAGATC
>NZ_JBFRDW010000158.1:0-10104 GCF_052113985.1 Pseudoduganella sp. RAF53_2
GACCAAGAAGGGCCAGACCCTGGCCATGCAGACCTGGCGCATCAAGCTGGTGGTGCCGGGCCAGCACCATGTGCCGCTGTATGTGGCCGCCGTGCGCTATCTGCTCAGCTGGTTGTGGATCGTGCCGGCGCTGCTGGTGTCGTTCGCCCTCAAGCTGGAGCACTGGCATGCGCTGTATGCCCTGCTCGCCGGCGCGCTGCTGTGGTCCCTGACGGCCTTCATCGACAAGGACCGCCAGTTCCTGCATGACCGTCTGGCCGGCACCCGCCTGATCCAGCTGCCCAAGCCTGAGAAAAAGAAAAAGGCTGCGTAACAAGCGCGCGCTTCCCGACAGGCCTATACTCTGAGTAGGCTTCGACTCGGGGAGACGATCATGACTGCTGCAGATGCTGCATTCTCTGGTTCCGTTCCTGAACTGTATGAGCGCTTCATGGTGCCGCTCATATTCGATCCCTATTCCGAAGACCTGATCAAGCGCATTGTGCAGCGCACACCTGCCCGCGTGCTGGAGCTGGCCGCAGGCACCGGCGCCGTAACGCGCAAGATGATGCTGAAGCTGCCGTCCGACACGGTCATCATCGCCACCGATCTGAATCAGRCCATGATCGACCAGGCGCGCAAGCAGTGCAAGGCGGCGAACATCGAATGGCAGCAGTGCAATGCGATGGACCTGCCATTCCCCGGCGCCAGCTTCGACGTGGTGGTCTGCCAGTTCGGCGTGATGTTCTTCCCAGACAAAGCGCACGCCTTTGCCGAAGCACGGCGCGTGCTCAAGCCAGGCGGCACTTTCCTGTTCAATGTGTGGGACACACTGCAAGCCAACGAATTCGCCTGCACCATCAACGAGGCTTTGGCCAAGCTGTTCCCTTTCGATCCGCCAGGCTTCATGGCGCGTACGCCGCACGGCTATAACGATCCGGCCGTTATCCGGCGCGATCTCGAAGCGGCTGGATTCAGGAACATCGAGCACACCGTGCTGGCTGCACGCAGCCACGCGCCGTCCGCACGCATTCCGGCGACAGCTTACTGCCAGGGCACGCCATGGCGGGGCGAGATCGAAGCAAGGGGAGATTTGACGGAAGCCACGACGGCCGCCGAATGCGCGCTGCAGCGGCGCTATGGCAACGGGATTATCGAGGGCCAGATCCAGGCCCTGGTGTTCACTTGCGTGGCGTGAAGGGCACCACGTTCGGCTTGCCCACATCGGCATCATCGCCCAGCGCCAGGTCGCCACGCTCAAACGCTTCCAGCACTTCCTGCGCCAGCGGCAGATCGCGCTCCGGCACCAGCACCCGCACGCCGCCGATCGCCGGCGCCAGCAGCAGGTTGCTCTGGACGTACTGGTCATCCACCACGACCGCCGCAATGCCCGCCGCCTTCAGACAGCCGCAGACGACATGCGCCTCAGTCGGTATCAGATAGCGCGCCACGGTGCAGAATTCGCTGTGCATACTGTTTCCCCTCCTGAGGACACGATATCACAAGCGGCGATCAACCATAGGGGATGTAGTCGATCCCGTCTTTCATGCTGCCGATCAGGTTCACAAAATTTTCCTGGCTTTCGCTGAAGCCGATCAGCACTGCCGCGAGCGAAGCCTGTTTGTTATTGAGTATATTGACCCAGTAATCCAGGCCTGCCTGCTCCGGTTCACGGTGCAGCACATTCTCGTAGAAGTGCGTAATGATGGCCGTATTGCTCGGATTCGTGCCGTAGATCGAGCGGAATTCCGGCGAGTTGACAAAGCCATTCGCCACCGATTCCAGCGACATGCCCTGGTCCAGATAGTGAATGTAGAAGCCCAGTCCACCAAGATCCGGCGTGCGGTTGAACGCAGCCTGGTAGAGACGGTAAGCTTCACCTGCGGAACCGTTGAAGTCGAAGGCGACGCTCATGTCTTTGAAGCTGACACGCTCGATATTGGACAGCACATCCGCGCCGTCATTCCCATACAGATCCGTCACCAGGAAACGGTCGCCATAAGCGTGCACAGAGTATTCGGAGCGGTTGCCGTTGTAAAAGGCTTCGTCCAGACCCGCGCCGCCATCGAGATAGTCGTCGCCGCGGCCTCCGAACAGTGAGTCGTTCCCGCCGTAACCGAATATATTGTCGTTGCCCGAAGTGCCGTCGATGTTTTCACTAGCCGGACCGCCGTCGATATTGAAGCCGCGCAGCGTCGCCAGGTCTTCCAGAATACTCAAGCCCACGGCTTGCTGGTCGCTGTAATCGCCTTGCACCCACGATGCATCAACATAGAAAGTGCCCGTGTACGGCGCGACGAAGCTCACATGGTCTTCGCCCCAACTACCGGTGTGATCGTCTTCCGCAATCGCGCTGCCATGGTCATCGAACGCGAGCAGCGTTGTGGGATCGTTATAGCTGGTGGAGTGCAGCGAATAGACTGCGCCCGCAACCGCAGTAAAGCTGAACACCGCGTGGTTCTCGGCGCCGAAGTAGTTTGCACTGTACTGCGCAATGTTGTCGTAGCCGGGTGTGCTGCCGTAATACGCCGTCAGTGGCAAACGCGTCGCGTTCGCCATCTCATTGAAGGTCAGGTCGGCGTATGACGGAATCGTGCTGTAGCTCATGGCATTCTCCTGGTTGGCGAATTCATAGTAGCCAGCCGCACACCGCCGAATTGGAAGAATTACATTTTGTTTCGCGGCTTACAGCGTGTTCAGAATCGCTCGTACGGCAGCAGAAAGCGCCACTGCCCTTCCGGCAGGCCGGACATGGCGATGCGTCCAATGCGCAGACGCTTTTGCGAGATGGCGCGCAAGCCAACGTCGGCGCACAGCTTCGCGATCAGCGCCGGTTTCGGTGGCTTTACCGCGAAACGCAAGCGCCGTTCGTTTTGCCAGCTGACTTTGCCCGCACCCTGATTGAGCCGCTGCAAACCGCCTTCCGCGATCTGGCCTTCCACGTCGACGATGATTTCCTGCTCCATCGTTGCCCCTTCCTGCACCAGCTTGCGCTGCACGCGGAAGTCCTGCGTAAACACGAACAGGCCACTCGCGCTGGCATCCAGCGGCAAGCAGGCACTCAGGTTGTGCACGTGCCGCTTGAGGAAGCGTCCGCGCTGTGCATCGGCGCTGCGGTTCTCCGGCACGAGCAGGCTTAGCGCGTCAACGTTCGCTGGCTTGTGCAACAAAATCGTGACTGGCGCAATGTCGAGCAGCGTCGCGTCAGGCGCCAGCGTGACTTGCTGGTGCGGAGCGACGCGCGCACCGGGTTCTTCGACCACGACGCCGTCCACGCTGACGAAAGCGCCAGCAATATAAGTCTCTGCCTCACTGCGCGAGCAAGGAACCATTTCCGCCACGCGCTTGGCGAGGCGGATTGTTGCGTCTTCGGTCATTTGAAGTATTCGGTAATTACAGCAGCAACGCGCTGGAGATCCTGGCGGTTGACGTCGAGGTGGGTCACGATGCGCAGGGTGGGCGCCATCGAGACACGAATCCGCTCAGCGGCCAGCGCCTTGTTGAGGCCTTCGCCGGCTTCGCGCGGCAGCGTCACGAAGAGGATATTCGTTTGCGGCTGGCTGACCTGGATGGCGCCGGTCTTCRCCAGCTCGGCGGCGAGCCAGGCGGCGTTGTCGTGGTCTTCAGCGAGGCGCTGCACATTGTTCTGCAGCGCGTACAGCCCCGCCGCCGCGATCACGCCGGCCTGGCGCATGCCGCCGCCGACCATCTTGCGCCAGCGCTTGGCGTCTTCGATCAGTTCCTTGCTGCCGCACAGCACGGAGCCAACCGGCGCGCCAAGGCCTTTGGACAGGCAGACGCTGACGCTGTCGAAACCTTGCACGGCTTCGCGCAGGCTGATGCCCTGCTTCACGGCCGCGTTGCAGATGCGGGCGCCGTCGAGGTGGGTGTTCAGACCACGATCATGAGCCAGCGTCGTTGCCCGCGCCACGTAGTCGCGCGGCAACACGCGGCCGCCAATGGTGTTTTCCAGCGCCAGCAATTTACTGCGTGCGAAGTGCACATCGCGCGGCTTGATGGCCGCTTCGATGTCTTCCAGCGCGATGCTGCCATCGGCGCGGTTGAGCAATGGTTGCGGCTGGATGCTGCCCAGCACGGCAGCGCCGCCGCCTTCGTATTTGTAGGTATGCGCTTCCTGGCCGACGATGTACTCGTCACCGCGTCCGCAGTGGGCCAGCAGCGCGATCAGATTAGTTTGCGTGCCGGATGCCGCGAACAAGGCGGCTTCGTAGCCGAATTGCGCGGCGGCGTAGTCTTGCAGGGCGTTGACCGTTGGGTCGTCGCCGTAGACGTCATCGCCTACCGGCGCGGCGTACATGGCGTCGCGCATGGCGGCACTGGGTTGCGTGACCGTGTCGCTGCGCAAGTCGATCCAGCGCTCGCCGGGGACGGCCTGCGCGGATGCGCCGGCGGTAGGGTAGCTGGTGCTCATGGCGCTACCTCCGGGATTGCTGAAGCGCCCGCGGCGTCCTCCAAAACCAACGGCGAAGAGCCGGTGGCAGCCACGATGTGGCTGCCACCAGGTTCACGCTTCTGGTTTTCATCAGCGCCCGTGTAAAAGCGGCCGGACATCTCCTCCAGGCCGACGGTAGCCAGCACTTCGGCCAGGCGCTCGGCCGGGCGGCGGCGCGGCAAGTTCTTGTAGGTCGCGACGATCAATTCATTTTTCATCGAATGCTCCCACCCAACCAGCTCGGTCACAGTGACCTGATAGCCGTGCGCCTCAAGCTGCAGGCAGCGCAGGACGTTGGTGATCTGGCTGCCGAATTCGCGCGTATGGATCGGATGTCGCCACAACTCGGTCAGCACGTTCTTGCCTAAAGACTGGCCTTTATTCTTGCGCAGCACAGACGCCACTTCCGCCTGGCAGCAAGGCACCAGCACAATATGCTTGGCCTTCTTCTTCAGCGCAAAGTCGATCGCATCATCGGTCGCGGTATTGCAAGCGTGGAGCGCAGTGACGATGTCGATCTGCTCCGGCAGCTTGTCCGATGAAGTCGACTCCGCGACCGACAGCGGCAGGAAGCTCATGCCCGGGAAATCAAACTTGCGCGCCAGTTCCTGCGAGCGCGCCACCAGTTCCTCGCGGGTTTCGATGCCGTAGATATGCGACGCGTCGGACAGCGCCTTGAAGAACAGGTCGTAGATAATAAAGCCGAGGTAGGACTTCCCTGCCCCGTGATCGACCAGCGACACCGTCCCCTTCTCCGCACGCACATCATTCAGCAAAGGTTCGATGAACTGGTACAGGTGATAAACCTGCTTCAGCTTGCGGCGCGAATCCTGATTCAGCTTGCCATCGCGCGTAAGGATGTGCAACTCCTGCAGCAGCGCGACCGACTGGCCGGGCTTCACTTCAGGGATATCGGTCACGGTAGCGGGCAATGCACCGCGCGGCGCGGCCGCCTTGGTAGCCGCAGAAGCGGCAGCGGCGCCTTTCGCGCCGCCGTTCTTACTCTGCTTCATCGATCCACGCCTGCTGGATCGCTTCCAGCACCTTCTCTCCGCCACGCTTGTGGTCATCGTCGAAATCCTCCAGCTCGACGACCTTGTTGTGCAGGTCAGTGAAGCGGATCGTGGTCGGATCGACGTCCGGGAATTTGTCGTACAGGGCCTCGGCGATGGCCGTGATATCAGTCCATTTCAGCATGGTGAACTCCGTAATCAGTGGCCGCCTTCGCTGGCGTGGTTGATGGTGTACTTCGGAATCTCGACCACCAGGTCTTCATCCGCCACGACGGATTGGCAGGACAGGCGCGATTGCGCTTCCAGGCCCCAGGCCTTGTCCAGCAAGTCTTCTTCCGTTTCCGACGCTTCGTTCAGCGAGTCGAAACCTTCGCGCACCAGCACGTGGCAAGTGGTGCARGCGCAGGACTTCTCGCAGGCGTGCTCGATGTGGATGTCGTTGTCCAGCAGGACATCGCAAATGGACTTGCCGGATTCGGTTTCGATCACGGCGCCTTCGGGGCACAGCTTGGCGTGCGGCAGGATGACGATTTGTGGCACTTCTCTTCCTCAGTTTATGTTGCTGGCCGCTCGCGGCGGATCGATGATCCGCCCTACGATACGGACCGGATTGCCCAAGTGGCCCATTCAGCTTGGTGTTATACGACCTGGTCCAGCGACTTGCCGGCCAAGGCCTTGCGCACGCTGCGGTCCATGCGGCGCGATGCAAATTCTTCGGTGCCGCGTGCCAGCGATTCGTACGCAGCTTTCACGGCGAGATGGTCGGCTTCACCGCTGCCGGATTTCACCAGCATATCCATGGTGGCCGCCATCAGCGCGTCGATCGCTGCGCGTTCCTCATCGGACAGCAGCGCCGCATCTTCTTCCAGCGCAGACTGGGTGGCCAGCATGATGCGCTCAGCCTCAACCTGCTCTTCGCGCAGGGCGCGGGCTTTCATATCGTCTTCAGCGGAGGCATACGATTCCTGCAGCATGCGCGCCACTTCGTCATCGCCCAGCCCATACGAAGGCTTGACGGTGATCGACGCTTCCACGTTCGAGCGCAGCTCGCGGGCGGAAACGGACAGCAGGCCATCTGCATCCACCTGATACGTAATGCGAATACGCGCAGCGCCAGCAGCCATCGGCGGAATGCCGCGCAGTTCAAAGCGCGCCAGCGAGCGGCAATCGCTCACCAGTTCACGCTCGCCTTGCAGCACGTGCACCGCCAGCGCGGTCTGGCCATCCTTGAAGGTGGTGAACTCCTGCGCGCGGGCGCAAGGAATGGTCGAATTGCGCGGGATGATTTTCTCAACCAGGCCGCCCATGGTTTCAATGCCCAGGGACAGCGGGATCACATCCAGCAGCAGCCAGTCGTCGCCCGCTGCGCGGTTGCCCGCCAGCAGATTGGCCTGAATGGCCGCGCCTAGCGCCACCACCTTGTCCGGATCAATGTTGGCGTGCGGGATGGTGTGGAAGTATTCGCCCACCGCGCGCTGCACATGCGGCATGCGCGTGGCGCCGCCGACCATCACCACGCCGTCGATATCGTCGGCATCGATCTCTGCGTCGCGCAGGGCTTTCTTCACGGCGTTCATGGTCTTGGCGACGAGGTGCTTGGTGATCTCGGCGAACTTCTCCGGCGTGATCTTGATGTGCACTTCCTCACCGGAGCTCAATTTGGCGTCCACGGTCACTTCGCACTTGGTGGACAGCAGCTCCTTCGCTTCGCGTGCTTTCACCATCAGCACGGCCGTGTCGACGTCGTTCAGCGGAGACAGCTTTTCCTGTTCGTGGATGTAGCAGAACAGGCGGTGGTCGAAGTCGTCGCCGCCCAGCGCGGAATCGCCGCCGGTGGACAGCACTTCGAACACGCCCTTGGTCAGCTTCAGAATCGAGATATCGAAGGTGCCGCCGCCCAGGTCATACACGGCGAACACGCCTTCCGACCCGTTATCCAGGCCGTAGGCGATGGCCGCAGCAGTCGGCTCGCTCAGCAGGCGCAGCACGTTCAGGCCAGCCAATTGGGCCGCGTCCTTGGTCGCCTGGCGCTGCGCTTCATCGAAGTAGGCAGGCACGGTGATCACGGCGCCGACCAGGTCGTCGCCCAGCGAATCTTCCGCGCGCTGGCGCAAGGTGGCCAGGATTTGCGCCGAGACTTCGACTGGCGACTTCACGCCAGCGACCGTGTTCAGCTGCACCATGCCGGGRCCATCAACAAAATCGTAGGGCAGGTTCTCGGCGTAAGCGACGTCCTTCAGGCCACGGCCCATGAAGCGCTTCACGGAAACGACGGTGTTTTTCGGATCGGTGGTCTGGTGAGCCTGGGCCTTGTAGCCGATGTTGGCATGGCCATTCGGCAGATAGCGCACCACGGAAGGCAGCAGCGGGCGGCCGTCTTCATCGTTCAGCACTTCGGGAATGCTGTTACGTACGGTCGCAACCAGCGAATTGGTGGTGCCAAGGTCAATGCCTACCGCCAGGCGATGCTGGTGCGGGGCGGTGGACATGCCCGGTTCGGAAATCTGCAGAAGAGCCATTGTGAAACCTGTCTTGTTCTTTTACGCTTCTAGCGCGTCGTAGGCGAAACGCACTTCTTCGCCGAATTTTTCGAGGAACATCAGCGCGCGCACGCCGGTGGCGGCCGGGTGGAAGTCTTTCTCGTTGAGATGCTGCTCAATCTCGTGCAACTGCTGCTTGCGCGCCGCGCGCAGCTGGCCATCCAGCTTGTCGAGCAGCTCTTCGTTCTTCGTCGCGCGCGCTTCTTCCAGCTCTTCGCGCCACTCCATCTGCTGCATCAGGAAGTCCATCGGCATCGCCGTGTTGGACTCGACCTTCAGGTCCACGCCATTCAGCTCGCACAGGTAATGTGCGCGCTTCTGCGGGTTCTTCAGCGTCTGGTAAGCCTCGTTGGCACGGGTGGCCCATTGCATGGCGACGCGCTTTTCGGCGTCGGTCGAGTTCACGAAGCGGTCGGGATGGACTTGCGCCTGCACGTCGCGGTAGGCCGCGTCGAGCGCGGCCTGTTCGACGGCAAACTGCTGGGGAAGATGGAAAAGGTCGAAGTGGTTCTGCACGATCTTATACGCGGAAGCTTTCGCCGCAGCCGCAGGCGTCTTTCTCGTTCGGGTTGTTGAACTTGAAGCCTTCATTCAGGCCTTCGCGGGCGAAGTCCAGCTCCGTGCCGTCGATGTACGGCAGGCTTTTCGGATCAACGAACACTTTCACGCCGTGCGACTCGAAGACCGAATCCTCGGCCGCCGCTTCGTCCACGTATTCCAGTTTGTAGGCCAGACCCGAGCAGCCAGTGGTACGCACGCCAAAACGCAGCCCGACGCCCTTGCCGCGGCGCTCGATGTAGCGGTTGATATGCTTGGCTGCTCTTTCGGTCAATGTAATTGCCATAATTCCTCCGCGGCGACGCTGTACAAATTAAGCGCCGTGCTTTGCCTTGTAGTCGTTCACTGCGGCCTTGATGGCGTCTTCCGCCAGGATGGAGCAGTGGATCTTCACTGGCGGCAGCGCCAGTTCTTCAGCGATCTGGGTGTTCTTGATGGCCAGCGCTTCATCCAGCGACTTGCCCTTCACCCATTCGGTGACCAGCGAGCTGGAGGCGATAGCCGAACCGCAGCCGTAGGTCTTGAATTTTGCGTCTTCGATCTTGCCGTCTGCGCCGACCTTGATCTGCAGCTTCATCACGTCGCCGCAAGCCGGTGCGCCGACCATGCCGGTGCCGACCGTTTCATCGCCCTTTTCGAAGGAGCCCACATTGCGTGGGTTTTCGTAGTGGTCGAGGACTTTTTCCGAGTAAGACATTTCGATGCTCCTGTATCTTGAAAAATTCGTTGGCGCTTAGTGCGCGGCCCACTGGATGGAGTTCAGATCGACGCCATCCTTGTACATTTCCCACAGCGGGGACAGCTCGCGCAGTTTGCCCACTTTGGACTTCAGCAAATTCACGGCGAAGTCGATGTCTTCTTCGGTGGTGAAGCGGCCGATGGTGAAGCGGATCGAGCTGTGCGCCAGTTCGTCRCTGCGGCCCAGGGCGCGCAGCACATAAGATGGTTCCAGGGAAGCCGAAGTGCAAGCGGAGCCGGACGATACTGCGATGTCCTTCACCGCCATGATCAGCGATTCGCCTTCCACAAAGTTGAAGCTCACGTTCAGATTGTGCGGCACGCGGTGGTCCATGTCGCCGTTGACGTAGGTTTCTTCGATTTCCTGCAGGCCAGTGGCCAGGCGGTCACGCAGTGCCTTGATGCGGGAAATTTCGCTGTCCATCTCCTCTTTCGCGAGACGGAAGGCTTCGCCCATGCCGACGATCTGGTGCACCGGCAGCGTGCCGGAACGCAGGCCGCGCTCGTGGCCACCGCCATGCATCTGCGCTTCGATACGCACGCGCGGCTTGCGGCAGACGTACAGGGCGCCGATACCTTTCGGGCCGTAGGTCTTGTGGGCGGTAAAGGTCATCAGGTCAACCTTCAGGTCTTGCAGGTCGATCTTCATCTTGCCGGTCGCTTGCGCAGCGTCGCAGTGGAAGATGATGCCTTTGCTGCGGCAGAAGGCGGCGATTTCCTTGATCGGCTGGATCACGCCGATTTCGTTATTCACCATCATCACGGAAACCAGGATGGTGTCCGGGCGCACGGCAGCAGCGATCTGCTCGACGCTGACCAGGCC
>NZ_JBFRDW010000159.1:0-10081 GCF_052113985.1 Pseudoduganella sp. RAF53_2
CATTAACTCGCGTGCGCAAACGCCGGGCGACAAGCTGGCGGTTGCCGGCCTGGGCCTGGCGGTCAACACGCTGGCGCAGACGGTGCGCAACTACAAGCTGGGACAATCCGGCTATGTGTACCTGGTGCGCGCCGACGGTACCATCCTGATTCACCGCGATCCCAAGCTGGTGGACGGCAAGCACCAGCTGAAAGATATGCCGGGCATGTCGGCCGATCTGGCCAGGCGCCTGCTGGGCGGCGCGGCTTACACCGCGGACCACTACAAGGCTGACGGCGGCGAGCAATTGGTGGCGTCGTCCTTCATCCCGGAGGTGAATGCCTATCTGATCGCGCAAGTGCCGGAAGCCGAAGTGCTGTCCGGGATCGTGCGCGGCGCGGCCATGACTTCGCTGATTGCGGCCGTGATTGGTGGCGGTGTGGGCATGCTGGCCATCTTCGTGATCAGCCGCGCGATCGCAGCGCCGGTGGCGCAGGCGGCGCAACTGCTGGAAGATATTGCCAGCGGCGGCGGCGATCTGACGCGCCGCATGCCGGTCGAATCGSAGGACGAAATCGGCGCGCTGGCGGCAGCATTCAACCGCTTCGTCGAATCGCTGAATACCACCATCCTGCGCGTGCGCGAAAGCAGCCGCGCCATCGCCGACGCCACGGGCGACATCGCCAGCGGCAATATGGATCTCTCGGCGCGCACTGAGGCGCAGGCCTCCAATCTGGAACAAACGGCAGCGGCAATGGAAGAGCTGACGTCCACCGTGCATAACAACGCAGCGCACGCGGAAGAAGCGAACAAGCTGGTGGCCAGCACCTCCGATTCCGCCAAAYGCGGTGGCGAGGTGGTGGGGCAGGTGGTGGAGAAGATGGCGTCCATCACCGCCAGCTCGAACAAGATTGCCGACATCATCGGGGTCATCGACGGCATCGCCTTCCAGACCAATATCCTGGCTCTGAATGCAGCAGTGGAGGCAGCGCGCGCCGGCGAGCAGGGCCGCGGTTTTGCCGTCGTGGCCAGCGAGGTGCGCAACCTGGCGCAGCGCAGTGCGGCAGCGGCCAAGGAAATCAAGGAGCTGATCACGGCCTCGGTGCAGCACGTGGCGGATGGCGGCAAGCTGGCCGATTCGGCGGGCGTGGCCATGCACGATATCGTGCGGTCGGTGCGCGAAGTAACAGGACTGATGGCGCAGATTGCGGGCGCCAGCCAGGAACAAAGCCTGGGCATCGATCAGGTGAACGAGGCCGTGGGCCAGATGGACGACACCACCCAGCGCAACGCCGCGCTGGTGGAGCAGGCGGCAGCAGCGGCGCAGTCGCTGAGCGAGCAGGCGGCCCAGCTGGAGCAGGTGGTTGGCCTGTTCAAACTGGATGCCACCCCGAGACTACGTTAAACGAGAGAACACATGAATCGATTCTTCAAGGCGGCTGGTGTGGTGGCCCTGGCACTGGGCGCGGCCCAGCCGGCGGCGGCGTTTGACTGGAGCGATACTTCCGTGGGCTACCGCTATGGGACCAAGTTCGCCGAGCCGTACAACCCGAACGACATCCACAAGCATATCGTTTTCCTGACGCACGCCGACGGTTATCAGTATGGCGGCAATTACATGAACCTGGACGTGCTGAAGTCCGATGACCGCGACGACAACGCGACCGAGGCCTATCTGCTGTACCGCCACACGCTGGACGTCGGCAAGGTCACCGGCCACGAATTCAAGGGCTTCGGCCTGCGCGGCCTGGGGCTGACGGCGGGCTTCGACATCAACCACAAGAACGACAAGAGCTACGCTTCGCGCAAGCGCATGCTGGTGGCGGGACCGACCCTGATGGTGGATGTGCCGGGTTTCCTGAACGTGAGCTTGCTGGCGATCTGGGAGAGCAATGCGCCGATCGGCGTCGCCAGCCGCTATCACTACGACACGCATGCGATGCTGAATGCTTCCTGGGGCATTCCGCTGGGCGGCAGCGGCTGGTCGTTCGAAGGCTATGTGAACTACATCGGCAGCAAGGGCCGCGATGAATTCGGTGGTCCCACCGGCGCTGAAACGAATCTGGACATGCAGGTTATGTACGATTGCAGTTCGGCGGTGGGTTTGAAGGCGGGCAAGCTGAAGGCGGGCTTCGAGTACCAATACTGGCGCAACAAGTTCGGTAATCCTTCGAACGTGCCGGGCAGCCTGGCGCAGACCCCGATGGTCCGCGCCGAGTACCATTTCTGATTTAGCTTGCTTCGCTCCAGCGGCGGACCCACACCGCCGCAATGATCATCGCCACGCCGGCAATCACACCGCTCCACAAGGTGCCGGAACCCAGCGATGTCCAGGCTTGCTGGAAGAATTCCATCGCGACGCGGATCGGCTGGTCGTGCGGGCTGGTCTGCTCCATGGCTTCGCGGGCATGGTCGCTGAAGATGATCCACTGGCCCGGCACAACGCTCAGCAGCAGGCGCATCACGACGTTGTCCCAGAACCATTTGGCGAACAGCGGCAGATGGAACACGCGCTCGATCCAGATCAGCAGGCCGCCGGCCAGCATCGGACCAGCCACGGCCCACAGGAAGGTCTTGCTGCGCGCCCAGCTCGATACCAGTAGCAGCCAGCCAACCGAGGGCAGCGCCCACAGCATATAGATCGGCACCAGCGACAGCATGCGCAAAGGCGTGAGCCAGAACTGGCCGGAGCTGAACAAGGCGCCGAACAGATTGGCGCCGTGCGACGCCAGCACCAGGCCCGCCATCAGCATGATCAGCAGCGACGCGGCAAAGGCGACGCCRAGCACAATCAGCGGCACCACCAGCAGCGCGATCACGGCTTTCGACAGTACTGTTTGCGCATCCGACACCGGCAGCGATTTCCAGAACAGGATGCTGCGGTCGCGGCGCTCGTCATGCAGGGCGCCCAGGCAGTAGAAGAACACCAGGAAGCCGAGCATGGCGTAGACCGGAATCGCCACCATCGGGAAGGCAGCCGCCGCCACCTGGGCAATCTGCGCCCGTTCTTCGGGGGCGATGTCGACCGTGGTCATGCTGTTGAAGGCGTGGCCATTGACTTCGAAGCCGACGTTGTGCCCGGCCATCAGCATCACGGCGCTGATCAGCACCAGCGCCACGCCCACCGCCAGCGGCGCCCACACCAGCATGCCCTTGTGCTCCCAGTATTCGCGCTGGAGCAGCCATTTCATCGTTTTCATTCGTAGGTTCCTTTCATGCTGGCCACGAAGAGATCCGCCACGCTGGGCGTACGCATCTCGCCGAAGCGCTCCAGCTGGTGGCGCGAGACGCCGTCAAACAGCATCACAGCCTTGCCGAACACGGTGCGCTGCGACAGCGGCTGCAGCGCGCTGGCGGCAGTGAGAAATTCCGGCTGCACCATGACTTCGGTGTAGCGGTCGCCGATTTCGTCCATCGAAGCGGCGAGCGTGATCTTGCCTTCGCGGATGAACATCAGGTCGGACAGGATGTGCTCCACTTCCTCGATCTGATGGGTGGTGATGACGATGGTCTTGTTCTCGTCGAAGTAGTCTTCCAGCAGGTTCTGGTAGAACTGCTTGCGGTACAGGATGTCCAGGCCCAGCGTCGGTTCGTCCAGGATCAGCAGCTTGGCGTCGATGGCCATCACCAGCGCCAGGTGCAGCTGCACGATCATGCCCTTGGACATGGCCTTGACCTTGGTGTCCGGCTTCAATTTGGTCGCGGCCAGATATTTCTCGGCCTTGGCGCGGTTGAAGCGCGGATGCACGCCCTCCACGAAATTGATGGCGTCCTTGACTTTCAGCCAGCGCGGCAGGATCGCCACGTCGGCGATGAAGCAGACATCCTTCATCAGCTCATCGCGGTGCTGGCGCGGGTCCATGCCCAGCACAGTCAGCTCGCCCTCGAATTGCGTGAGGCCGAGGATGGCTTTCAGCGTGGTGGTCTTGCCGGAACCGTTGGGGCCAATCAGGCCGACGATGCGGCCGGGCTGCACTTCAAAGCTGGCGGCATCCAGCGCAGCCGTCTTGCCGTAACGCTTGCTGAGGTTTTTCGCCGTAATCAGCGCACTCATGCCCGGCCTCCGTTCGGCGCCGGCGGTACGGCGGCGGCGCGCAGCAGTTGTTCGATGTCCAGGCCCAGGCGGCGAATGCGCTCGACCATCGCAGGCCATTCTTCGCGCACGAAGCGATCGCGTTCGGTGGACAGCAGCTTATCGACAGCGCCTTCTGTGACGTACATACCTAATCCCCTCCGTTTTTCTACCAAGGTTTCATCAACCAGCTCCTGATAGGCTCGGGAGACGGTGATCGGATTCAACTGATAATCGGCGGCGACCTGCCGTACAGAGGGCAGGGCGTCTCCCGGCTTCAGCAAGCCGTCCAGCATCATGCCGATGACCCGCTCCTTGAGCTGGCGATAGATCGGCGTGTTTTCATTCCACATACTGCGGCTCCTCCAGTGGTGTGTTAATGGACTGGTGTTGTAGTGAACTATAACACTAAAACTTCGCCGCGCAAGTGTTTATTTTGCAATATGACGAGGCGGAAGGGAATATCTGCTTTGCTTACTAAGTACGCATCAACGCCAGCGCATCCGGCACCGCTGCGCCGGATGCTGTGTTGTCGAAGATGCACCAGGCGTCCTGTTGGGTGGCCAGCCATTCGCGCACACGCGCCAGGCGCTCCGGCTCGTAGGACGAAAAATAGATGCGCGGGCTGCCGTGCAAGCGCACGTAGGCCGTCGCCGAAGTCGCGGCATACGGTCCCGGCTCGCCGACTGGCGGGTCCGCGATCACGCGCGTTACGCCGAATTCGCGCAGCAGCGCGGTCGCGGGATCGGCGAACCACGTCCCGTGCCGCGCTTCGCAAGCGAGCAGGCAATCGAAACGCGCCCGCAGCGCGGCCAGCGCCGCCTGCGCTGTCGTGGCCTCAAAAGCCAGCGACGGCGGCAACTGCACCAGCACGCATCCCAGCTTTGCGCCCAATGCGCCTGCCTCGCCGGCGAAACGGTCCATCAGTGTCTCGGCGCCGAGCAGCCGCGCCTCGTGCGTGATGGTCTTTGGCAGTTTGACGRCAAAACGGAATTGGTCAGGCACGCTGTCGGCCCAGCGCGCATAAGTCTCCGGCTTGTGCGGACGATAGAACGATGAATTGATTTCAACCGCATTGAACACGGCTGCATAACGCTGCAGCGTACTGCCATCGGCGGGAAAAGAGCCCACGTCCGCACGCGGAATCGACCAGCCGGCAACACCCAGGCGTAAACCATTCATCGCTAATCCCCGTTAAGATGCGGTCAACTCTAAAACAAAGGATCTTGCATGACCGTCATCCGCCGCACATTCATCGTTGCCGCCTGCATTGCCGCCGCCACGCTGGCAGGTTGCGCGTCCATCATTGGCCCGCGCGACATCGACGTCCCGATGGCCCGCCTGCAGCACGGCCTGGACAAACGATTCCCCGTGCATCACCGTGCGCTTGGYCTGTTCGACATTGAACTGGTACGTCCCCAATTAAGCACGGACGGCGGCGCCGATCGTCTCGCGCTGAGCACCGACCTTTCCGTCAATTCGCTGCTGGCGCGCAGCGGCTGGCAGGGCAGCCTGACATTGTCGGGTTACCTCAAAGTCGACAACGTGCGCAACGCCGTCTATCTCGCCGATGCGCGCATGGACAATTTCATCATTAACGGCATGGACGAGCACACCCAGGCCAAGCTGGGCGCCATCGGCAATGTGCTGGCCGATTCGCTGGTGCGCGATGTGCCTTTGTACACATTCAAGCCGGAAGACTTGCGATATGCAGGCGTCCAGTTCCAGCCAACCAGCATTCGTGCAACAGCGGACGGGCTCACAATCCATCTTGAACCGGTTCGTGAAGGGCGCTAAGCCAGAAATAAGCGGACATTGCTTATAATGAACTCCATCAAATAATTCGGAGTCTCAGCAATGCCGTTTATCGGAGTCGGCCTTCACATCCTGGTCGCGATCTTCTTCGCTATCCACGCCATCCGCAGCCGCCAGCAAATGTACTGGCTGCTGATCCTGTTCAGCTTCCCGCTGCTGGGCAGTGTCGTGTACTTCTTTGGCATCTACCTGCCGAATTCGCGTATCGAACATGGCGCGCGCAAGGTTGTGGCGGCCACCGCGAAAGCGCTGGACCCGACGCGCGAACTGCGCGATGCGCGTGCCGCATTCGATTTCACGCCGACCGCGCAGAATCAGATGCGCCTGGCCGCAGCGCTGCTCGAGGCTGGCGAGGCGCAGGAAGCCGCCAAGACGTATGAAGCTTGCCTGCAAGGCGCCTTTGCGAGCGACATGGACATTCGCCTTGGCGCCGCACGGGCCAATATCGCCTGCGCGCGTCCCGCCGAGGCGATCACGCATCTGGAATTTATTCGCCGCACCGACCGCAACTTCCGTCCCGAGCAAACCAGTGTGCTGCTGGCGCAAGCCCTGGCTGCCGCTGGTCGTAATGACGAAGCACGGGCGGAATTCGAGTCGGCCGTGGACCGCTTCGGCAGTTTCGAAGCGCGCGCCGAATTCGCCATCTGGGCTGCCAATATGCGCGAGTATCAACTGGCCCAGCGTCTGCAGAATGAACTGCAGAAGACCATGGATCACTGGAACCGCCACACGCATTCCATGAACCAGCCCCTGATCCGCCGCCTTAACGCGGCCTTCGCCACGCTGCCGCGCAGCTGAGCACCGCCGGGAAGGAGCATCGGCATGCACAGTCCTGTCCTGATGTTCCAGTCCTCCCGCTTCGAAGCGATTCCCGGCGAGGACGAACTGACCAATCCCGGCATCTTTGGCCGCCAGCTTGCTGAGTGGCTGGCTGCCGAGTTGCCGCCGCAAGGCTTTGAGCCCGCCGGTCCTGCGATTCCTGAAGATTTCGGCTGGTGCGTGCCGGTGACGGCGTCCGATTGCGATCTGTACATCGCCTGCGCCAATGCTGAGCAGGGCTGGCAAGCCTTTGTCTTCGCCGAGAGCGGCCTGATGGCCCGCCTGCTCGGCAAAGATCCCCGTCCACCGGCAGTTGCGGCGCTCTACACCGCGCTGCACGCCATCCTGCAGGACGCCGACGGCATCAATGGCTTGCACGAGGAAGATTGAATGTACCCAGTTTCCATCAAGGGCGTGCTGGCCGCGCCATCCGGCGAAGTTGTGCTGCTGATGAACGAACGCGAAGAATGGGAGCTGCCCGGTGGCCGTATCGAGCTGGGCGAATCCGCCACCGAATGCCTGGCGCGTGAAATCCGTGAAGAGCTGAATCTTGATGTCGCGGTCGGAGCTCCGTTGGACAGTTATCTGTTTGAAGTCATTCCAGGTAAACACGTGTTCATCRCGACTTATGCCTGCACGCTGCAAGGTGCCTTCAACGCCGCCATCAGCCACGAACACAAGCGCCTCGGCCTGTTCGCGCCGGACATGCTGCCAGAGCGCCTGCCAGCCGGCTACCGCGCCTCCATCGGCGCATGGAGCGACGCCGCGCGCGCCGCGACGCAAGCTGCCGGTGGCGCCGCCGAACATGCTCCGGCGCCGGTGGCAGCGAGAGCCGCGTGATGCCCTCGAATCGCCTGTCGCGCCATCTGCGTGCCTGCGCCTACAACAACGCCTGGGCCAACCACCGCCTGCTGCGCGCCTGTGCGCAGCTTACGCAAGCCGATTTCGAAGCTCCGCGCACCGGCTTCTTCCCGTCGATCAAAGCGACGCTGAACCACATCCTCACCGTGGACTGGTTCTACATCGACGCGCTGGATCGCAACCTGCGCGGCGAACCACCGCATCCCGACTACCAAAGCTTCTTTCGCCCGGAAGAACCATTCGCAAATTGCGCCGAGCTATGGGCCGCCCAGCGCGCCTCCGACCAGCGCCTGATCGACTACACCAGCCAGCTAAGCGACGACGCGCTCAACGACATCGTAGTCATCGCCCGCATCGATCATGAACAGCGCGACACGCGCGAGCGCCTGCTGGCGCACGTGTTCGAGCATCAGATCCACCATCGCGGCCAGGTGCACGCGATGCTGTCCTCGACGCCTGTCGCGCCGCCCCAGCTCGATGAGTTTTTCTGCGCGAGCGAAGCCCCCCTGCGCAGGCAGGACTTCGCTGAACTTGGATGGACCGAAGAGGAAGTGTGGCCTACTGAATCACCGAGCCATCGAGCGCGTGGCGCGTGATGCTGCCGTCGTCGGCGATGGCGATCCAGCCGCCGCGTGGGGGCGAGAGCTCGGGTTCCCAGTCAGACAGTACATAACGGCGCTTGCCATCCACCACGTGCAGGGCAGGGCGGTGCGTGTGACCGTGGATCATGACCGATGTGCCGGTTTGTTCGAACACGTCCGCGATCGCCTGCGGCGTAACGTCCATGATTTCGTAGGACTTCTCGGCGTGGCCTTCCTTGCTCTTCTCGCGCAGGCCGACAATGATCTGCTTGCGCTGCTCCAGCGGCATGGACAGGAATTGCTGCTGCCACGCTGGCTGGCGCACTTGGGCACGGAATGCCATGTACTTCACATCGTCCGTGCACTGGGCATCGCCATGCAGCAGCGCGATGCGCTGGCCGCCAGCCTCGATCACCCAGGTTTCGGGCAGCAGGGTCAGGCCGCAGGCGTCGGCAAAGGCGGAGCCGACCAGGAAATCGCGATTGCCCGCGATCCAGAACAGCTGCACGCCCGCGTCGCTCACGCGGCGCAGGGCAGACACGATCTGCTGATGGAAAGGCTCGGACAGATCGTCGTCGCCCGCCCAATATTCGAACAGATCACCCAGCAGGTATAGCTGCTTGGCCTGCAGCGCGCGTTCGTCGAGGAAGCGCAGGAACGCTTCCGTCAACGCAGTGCGCTCCGGCTGTAGGTGCAGGTCGGAGATG
This sequence comes from Pseudoduganella sp. RAF53_2, assembly GCF_052113985.1. Lineage (NCBI taxonomy): Bacteria > Pseudomonadati > Pseudomonadota > Betaproteobacteria > Burkholderiales > Oxalobacteraceae > Pseudoduganella > Pseudoduganella sp. RAF53_2. The sequence goes on from NZ_JBFRDW010000159.1 coordinate 8,835, forward strand.
AGGAGAATCAAGATTAAGCGGCTTCGACTTTTTCGATGATGATGTCTTCCACTGGCACGTCGGCGAACATGCCGGAGCGGGTGGTGCGCACTTTGCGGATTTCATCGACCACGTCGGTACCTTCGGTCACTTTGCCGAATACGGCGTAGCCCCAGCCGTCCTGGCCTGGGTAGTCCAGGAAGGAGTTGTTCTTCACGTTGATGAAGAACTGTGCGGAGGCGGAGTGCGGCGCCGAGGTACGGGCCATGGCCAGGGTGTAAGGCTCGTTCTTCAGGCCATTCTTGGCTTCGTTTTCCACGGTCTGGTCGGTCGGCTTCTGCTTCATGCCTGGCTCGAAACCGCCGCCCTGGATCATGAAACCGTCAATCACGCGGTGGAAGATGGTGTTGTCGTAGTGGCCTGCGTTCACGTAGTGCAGGAAGTTCTCGACGGTCTTCGGTGCTTTTTCAGCATCCAGTTCAGCGACGATCTTGCCTTTGTTGGTGGTGATGGTGATGGTGGTCATGTTCTTTTTCCTTTAATACGAGGGCCGGGAGTGTACCGCAGCCAATGGCAAAACGCTATTTTAACGCTTCGGGCGTTGGCACGGGCTGCTGCGCTGGTTCGGCCGGTGCCGGGACCGGAGTTGGCGTCGGAACTGGCGCTGGTTCGGCGGCCGGTTGCTGCTGCTCAGGCGCGGGTTCAGGTGTTGGCGCTGGAGGCGGAGGCGGCACGATGCGATGCTTGAGCACCGTCACCGACTTCACCACGATCGGCACCACAGGAATGTTCTGGAAATTCGGCTTGTCGTCCACCAGCACGGTCTTGATCTTGTCGACCGTCTCCTTGCCCTGGATCACACGGCCGAACACCGCGTAGCCATTGCCGTCCGGCGCTGGATAGTCGAGGCCGGGGTTGTCGACCACGTTGATGAACCACTGCGACTGGCCGGAATTCGGATCGTCGTGGCGCGCCATCGCGATCGTATAAGCGTCGTTGTGCAGGCCGTTCTTTGCTTCGCTCTTGATGGTGGGGCGCAGACCCTGTTTGCTCTTCAGGTCCGAGGTGTAGCCGCCGCCCTGAATCATGAAGCCATTGATCACGCGGTGGAAAATGGTGTCCTTGTAGAAGCCGCTCTTTACGTAAGCCATGAAATTGGCGGTCGAGATCGGCGCCTTTTCCTGGTCCAGTTCGACGATGATTTCGCCCATCGTGGTCTTCATGGAGACCTGGGGATTCTCGGCCGCGTGCACGGCGCCGGTCAGCAG
>NZ_JBFRDW010000160.1:0-10080 GCF_052113985.1 Pseudoduganella sp. RAF53_2
GGTCAGTAAGTCCGGATACACACTCGCCCGTCCGGACAAAAAAAATGGGCTCCGCAGGGGAGCCCATTTTTCTTTGTTCTGGCGGAGAGGGTGGGATTCGAACCCACGGTAGGGGGACACCCTACGCCTGATTTCGAGTCAGGTACATTCGACCACTCTGCCACCTCTCCAGGTACTGCAGCAACGGTGGTCGCCGTTGGAAGACCAAGATTATAGCAGCGTTATTCCAAAATGGAAGGGTAATTTCTGCAAATCCTGGAAATTGTTTTCATCAGGCCGGGGTCAGACGCTCGGCACCGGCCATGTATGGGCGCAGTGCTTCAGGAATGATCACGCTGCCATCAGCTTGCTGGTAGTTTTCCAGGACAGCGACCAGGGTACGGCCCACTGCCAGGCCGGAGCCGTTCAGGGTGTGCAGCAACTCAGGCTTGCCCGAAGCGTTACGGAAGCGTGCCTGCATACGGCGCGCCTGGAAGGCTTCGCAGTTGGACAGCGACGAGATCTCGCGGTAAGTGTTCTGCGCCGGCAGCCACACTTCCAGGTCGTAGGTCTTGGCGGCGCCGAAGCCCATGTCGCCGGTGCACAGCTGCATGACGCGGTACGGCAGGCCCAGTGCCTGCAGAATCGTTTCAGCCTGGCCCACCATTTCTTCCAGCGCCGTATAGGACTGCTCCGGATGCACCACCTGCACCAGCTCCACTTTGTCGAACTGGTGCTGGCGGATCATGCCGCGCGTGTCGCGGCCGTAGGAGCCGGCTTCGGAACGGAAGCATGGCGTGTGTGCGGTCATCTTGATCGGCAGCGCATCGGCGGCCACGATCTCGTCGCGCACGATATTGGTCAGCGAGACTTCGGAAGTCGGGATCAGGTAGAAGGTTTCGCCTTCGCCTTCTGCGCCGCCCTTCTTCACCGAGAACAGGTCCGCTTCGAACTTCGGCAGCTGGCCAGTGCCCAGCAGCGAATCAGCGTTGACCATGTACGGCGTGTAGCACTCGGTGTAGCCGTGCTTTTCGGTGTGCGTGTCGAGCATGAACTGCGCGAGCGCGCGGTGCAGGCGTGCGATGCCGCCCTTCATCACGGAGAAGCGCGAGCCAGTCAGTTTGGTTGCGGTGTCGAAGTCCAGACCCAGCGCTGCGCCGACGTCAACGTGGTCCTTGATCTCGAAGTCGAAAGCGCGCGGGGTTCCCACTTTACGCACTTCGACGTTGGCCGTTTCGTCGGACCCTGCGGGCACGGATTCGTGCGGCAGGTTCGGTACGGCCTGCAGGAAGCTCGACATCTTTTCCTGCACTTCGCCCAGCTTTACTTCATTCGCTTTCAGCTCGTCGCCCAGTCCTGCGACTTCGGCCATCACGGCGGAGGTGTCTTCTCCTTTACCCTTCAGCATGCCGATCTGCTTGGACAGCGAATTGCGCTTGCTTTGCAGTTCCTCGGTCCGCATCTGGATGGCTTTACGTTCACCTTCCAGGGCATTGAAGCCAGCCACGTCCAGCTGGAACTTGCGGGTCGCCAGTTTGGCGGCGACGGTATCAATATCTTTACGGAGAAGTTGGATGTCAATCATGGCATTGCCGGCTTATGTCGAAAGGAGCAATTGTACCAAGATGAAGCCACTTCTATCGAGTTTTACGCCCTCCGGCGCCCGGCATCAGATCAGTGCAGATTTTTCTTCTTTGCTCAGGCGCTTGGCGGTGATGGTCACAACTGGCATTGCGCTGTCGGCGCTCGCCACGACTGCTGGATCGGCGGCGACTTTAACAACTGGGGTGCTGGCGGTAGCGAAGCTTGCGACGATCGACAGAGCGGCAGCGATAACGAAGGCGGCTTCGAAGTTTTTCAGGGCTTTCATGATGTTCTCCTTTGGGGTTCAGTTGAATCAATTACTGCTTGGATGATTCCACTGTACGTAAAGGCGCCCTGCCCCGCCATCGCCTTGCGACGGAGCGCGGAAAACACGGAATGAAATGCAGAAAACGCGGTCCTGAAGCGTCTTATTGCACGTACTGCTCTGGCATCGTTGGGGAGGTTTGCAGCCAGCCCATCACGGCATCGTTGAAGGCATCCGGCTGCTCGCGCATGACCCAGTGGCCGCTGCGGAAAGCCAGCACCTTATTGCCTGGCTTGGCCTGCACAGCCGCTTCGAAATTCCGTGTGTGGAACTGGAAGGGACGGCGCCGTCCATAGATGTACAGCATGGGACAGCGCAGCTTGAACGGCAGCGCCGTGCGCCGCGCAGGATGGTCGTTGAACCAGCTGACGGCATAGGGACAGTTCAGATGTGCGCTGACTTTCTGCGCTTCAGCGCGCGTGCTATTGGCCGCCATCGACAGGCGCATCTTGTAGAACGCGAGCTTGAGACGACCCGCCCAGTCCAGCGAATCGCGGAAGGAGGCCTGGCTGGAGCCGCCAATGCCCACGCCGATGATGCGCGACACCAGTTCAGGAAAGCGCATGGCAAATTGATAGCCATATACGCAGCCCCAGTCGTGCAGCATCAGCACGACCGGCTTGTCCGGGCTGATCAGCCGCACGGTTTCGGCGAACATGGTGGTAACGTCTTCCAGCGAACGGCCGCGGCCGCCGCGGTAGCCGGAGAACGTGAAGCGAACGCAACGATACGAGGGGGACAGCGCTTCCACTTGCGGGTCCCATAGCCGCAGATCATCCGGCCAGCCGTGGATCATCAGGATGGTTTCATTGCCCCGGCCTTCCACGTGGACCGTGACACCATCAACCACGAGCTGCCCCATCATTTGCGACACCCCCAGAATTTTTTGTTAAAAGTATGACAATATCATACTCAGGGGATTTATTACTGTCCAGCTTTAAAATGTTGTAACCGCAAGCCTGCCTAAGCTTCAATATAAACGACTGTTGTAGTTATACAAAGCTCACGCGGCCGTCTTGTCGAAACGCTGAAGGAACCCTTCAAGGCTGGCTTCGATCCATGCATTCGCCTGGAATTGCACTGCATTCATCGCGCTGCCGCTGAAGGCCAGTCCGGTGGCCGCCACATAGCTGATGTCCCGGATGCCGATTACGCCCAGCGCGGCGTTCAAATAAGGACGGAAGAAGTCGGGCTGCTTTGGCGGGTCGCGGAACATCGCACCGCCCGAGCTGACGGCGACCAGCGTTGGACGATCGCCCAGCAAGCCCTTCTTCCCCTCCGGCGTATTATGGAAAGTCACGCCGTTGCGCACCACCATATCGATCCACAGTTTCAGCGATGCGGGCACCGTGAAGTTATGGACCGGCGACGCGATCACCACCAGATCGGCCCACTTCAGTTCCGCGATCAGCTGGTCGGAGACAGCCAGCGCCGCGCCGTAGCGCGCCTGCGCCTCGTCGCGCGGCAGCTGTACCGACTCCGCGTACTCGGCCGACATGGCCGGCAGCGGCTCGGCGCCGATATTGCGCTCGATCAGTTCGACCGGACGGCCGCTGCGCGCGGTAATGGCATCCACAAGATGGCGGCCCAGCGCGCCGCTCGTTGCGTTGGCGTTCGCTTGGCGTGGGCTGCATTCGATAAGAAGCATTTTCATGATGAATTCCTGCAGAAATTTCAGAGATGAAACATCCTAGCTTTCATGCGGTACAATTCATATGCCCATTTATCGAAACTTTTACCAGGCCACTTTGCAATGAAACGTGCCAATGAGCTGGAATTTGCACTGGGCCTGCGTCCCGAGGGCATTACCCTGCAGCGTTGGCTGTACAACGAACTGCGCGATGCCGTTCTGAGCGGCCGCATTGCACCCGGCCGCCGTCTGCCGTCCAGCCGCGATTTCGCCCGCCAACAGGACATTTCCCGCGGCACCGTGCTGGCCGTGTATGAGCAGCTGATCGCGGAGGGCTACCTGATCGGCACCACGGGCAGCGGCACCACGGTGTCGCCGAATCTGCCAGCCAACCTACCCGCCGCCGTACCGCCGCGGGCGCTGGCTTCGACGCGGCTGTCGCAGCAAGGCAAGCGTTTGGCCTGCAGTCCTTTTGTGATGGGCGAGCAGCGCATGCCCTTGCAGCCTTTCCGACCCAACCAGCCGGACGTATCGGCCTTCCCCATTGCCACCTGGCGCCAGCTCGCCAACCGCTATGGACGCACCCGCTGGGCCGATGAACTGCACTATGGCGACGCGGCAGGCTACGCGCCGCTGCGCCAGGCGATTGCCGAGCACCTGCACTATTCGCAGCGCATTGCGTGCGAGGCGAGCCAGGTCGTCATTTTCTCCAGCGCCCAGCAAGCGCTGGACCTGAGCGCCCGTCTGCTGCTCGATCCCGGCGATGCGGTGTTGATGGAAGATCCCGGCTATCCGGGCGCGGCGCGCATTTTCGGGCTGAATGGTGCGCGTATCATTGGCGTGCCGGTCGATATGCAAGGCTTGCGCACCGATCCTCCCTTGCCTTCCACGCCCGATGTGCGCATGGCTTATGTCACCGCCGCCCACCAGGCGCCGCTTGGCGGCAGCCTGCCGCTGGAGCGCCGCCTCGCGCTCTTGTCCTGGGCCGAAGCGAACAACACGATGATCATCGAGGACGATTACGACGGCGAATTCCGCTTCGATGGCCAGCCTCTGCCCGCGCTGAAAAGCCTGGACGGCAGCGAACATGTGATCTACATGGGCTCTTTCAGCAAGCTGCTGTTCCCTGCCCTGCGCCTGGCGTACATGGTTGTGCCGGCCTGGATGGCGGATGCTTACCGTTCCGCCATCTCGCTCACCTGCCGTCACGCGCCCGTGTATCAGCAAGCGGTGCTGGCTGACTTCATCGCCGGCGGCCACTTCGCACGCCACCTGCACCGTATGCGCCTGCTGTACGCCGAACGCGCGCGGCGTTTCCAGCACGAGTGCAAAACCCGCTTCGCCGGCTTGCTCAAGCCGATCCCTGTCAGCACGGGCCTGGACGCCACCGTTCTCCTGCCCGCCCACGTCAACGACGCCGATGTCGCGGCTGCGCTCAATCGCAATGGCATCGAAACACGCGCCGTATCCTTCTACTGCATGCAGCAGAAGGCGCCACCGGGACTGGTGATGGGTTTCTCTTCGTTCGACGAAACCGCCATGCGCAATGGCATGGACGATATGGAGAAAGTGTTCGGCCAATTGGCCTTATGATTTGCCGGCGTCCTCGTCCAGCTTGCGCAGGAAGGCCAGCTTGTCGGCGATTTTGGATTCGAGCCCGCGCGGCACGGGTTGATACCAGCCCGGTTCCGTCATGCCGTCCGGCAGATAGGTTTCGCCTGCCGCATAGGCATGCGGTTCGTCGTGGGCGTAGCGGTATTCGTGGCCGTAGCCCAGTTCCTTCATCAGCTTTGTCGGCGCGTTGCGCAGGTGGACCGGCACTTCGCGTGACTTGTCGCGTTTGACGTAAGCCATGGCGGCGTTGAAGGCGTTGTAGCCCGCATTGCTCYTGGCCGCGACGGCGAGGTAAATCACTGCCTGCCCCAGTGCCAGCTCGCCCTCCGGAGAGCCAAGCCGCTCATAGGTTTCCGCAGCATCGTTCACCATGGTCAGCGCGCGTGGATCGGCCAGGCCGATGTCTTCCCACGCCATGCGGATGATGCGCCGTGCCAGGTAGCGCGGGTCGGCCCCGCCGTCGATCATGCGGCAGAACCAGTACAAAGCCGCATCCGGATTCGAGCCGCGCACGGATTTGTGCAGGGCCGAAATCTGATCGTAGAAATTGTCGCCGCCCTTGTCGAAGCGGCGCGCGTTCAGGGTCATCGCGTTCTCGACGAACTTGGCGTCGATTTTCTGCACACGCGCCGAACGCGCGGCGGTCTGCGCCTGTTCCAGCAAATTGAGGAAGCGGCGCGCATCGCCGTCCGCAAAGCCAACCAGCGTATCGATGGCGACGTCTTCGAATTCGATATCCTGCAGCGCCGTCTTCTGCGCCTTGGCCAGCAGCTGGCGCATTTCCTCGTCGGTCAATGACTTCAGCACATAGACCTGGGCGCGCGACAGCAATGCCGAGTTGACCTCGAAGCTTGGGTTCTCCGTGGTGGCGCCGATGAAGGTCACCAGGCCGGATTCCACGAACGGCAGCAGCGCATCCTGCTGCGCCTTGTTGAAGCGGTGGATCTCGTCCACGAACAGGATGGTGTGCTTGCCGTACTGGTCCAGCGTTTGCTGCGCCTGGTCCATCGCAGCGCGGATATCCTTCACGCCCGCGAACACCRCCGACAAGGCGATGAACGACGCGTCAAAGGCATTGGCGGTCAGGCGCGCCAGCGTGGTCTTGCCCACGCCCGGCGGCCCCCACAGGATCATGGAATGCGGTTTGCCGGCCTGGAAAGCCAGGCGCAATGGTTTGCCCTCGCCCAGCAGATGCTGCTGGCCGATCACCTCGTCCAGCGTCTTGGGGCGAAGCGATTCGGCCAGTGGCTGGCGTGGTTCGGATGAAAAGAGATCGGCCATGACGTCAATTATTGATGACGTCCGCACCCTTCGGCATGACGAATTTAAAAGAGGTCGCGTTCAGTGCTGGATTTTTTTCAAACTTTTTGAACGCCAGCACGGAAGTCTGCCCGAAATTGTCCTTCAGCTCCATCGCTTCCGGCGCGCCGTTTTTCAAGCCGATCAGAATTTGCTCGAAGCTGGTGTCCTTGGTCTTGGGGACGGCTTTCAGCCATTCCAGGCCATCGCGGGCGCCCGCATCGGACAGGGTGAAGTTTTTTTCCAGGTCATTGCTGCCGAACAGAATGGCGGCCGGCGAGGAGCCCAGGGCATTGCCCAGTTTCTTGACGGTGACCTGGTTCAGGTCCTTGTCGAAGATATACAGCTGCTCGCCATCGGCCTGCAGCAGCTGCTCGTAAGGCTTCTGGTAAGTCCAGATGAATTTACCCGGACGCTCGAATACGAAAGTGCCGGAGGCGGGCTGCGACACCTTCTCCTTGCCGTCCACATTCTTCACCAGCTTTTGCGTGAAATCGCCGCGCGCCGCCTTGGTCGAGGCAACGAACGATTTGAACTGGTCCAGCGCGGAAGCGCCGGCGCTGCCTGCAACGAGCAGGCCCGCGGCCAGGGCCGCAACAATTTTCAGCTTCATAAAATTCCTTATTCCGCGGACGCCGTCGGCGCGATGATTTCGCGGTTGCCGTTCGACTGCATGGCCGATACCACGCCGCTGTTTTCCATCTGTTCCAGCAGGCGCGCTGCGCGGTTGTAGCCGATGCGCAGGTGGCGCTGCACCAGCGAGATCGACGCCTTGCGGTGCTTGAGTACCACCTGCACGGCCTGGTCGTACATCGGGTCGGACTCGCCGCCCCCCTCACCGCCACCGCCTGCCATTGCGCCGTCGCCGCCCTCTTCCAGCGTGCCGCCTTCGAGGATGCCATCGATATAATTCGGTTCGCCCTGCTCTTTCAGGTGCTTCACCACGCGGTGCACTTCATCGTCCGACACGAAAGCTCCGTGCACGCGGATCGGCAGGCCGGTACCGGGCGGCATGTACAGCATGTCGCCCATACCCAGCAGCGCCTCCGCGCCCATCTGGTCCAGAATGGTACGCGAGTCAATCTTGGACGATACCTGGAAGGCAATACGGGTCGGAATGTTGGCCTTGATCAGGCCCGTAATCACGTCTACAGATGGGCGCTGCGTCGCCAGAATCAAGTGTAGGCCGGCCGCACGGGCTTTCTGGGCGATACGGGCGATCAGCTCTTCCACCTTCTTACCGACCACCATCATCAGGTCGGCCAATTCGTCGATGATGATGACGATGGTTGGCAGTTTCTCCAGTGGCTCCGGCGAATCCGGCGTGATCGAGAATGGATTCGGGATCTTTTCTTCGCGCTTGGCCGCTTCCGCGATCTTGGCGTTATAGCCGGCCAGGTTACGCACGCCCAGCTTGGACATCAGCTTGTAGCGGCGCTCCATCTCGTTCACCGCCCAGTTCAGCGCGTGGCCAGCCTGGCGCATATCGGTCACCACCGGCGCCAGCAAGTGCGGGATGCCTTCGTACACCGACATCTCCAGCATCTTCGGGTCGATCAGGATCATGCGCACATCGTGCGGATCGGCCTTGTACAGCAGCGACAGGATCGTGGCATTAATACCAACGGACTTACCGGAACCGGTGGTACCCGCCACCAGCAGGTGCGGCATCTTGGCCAGATCAGCCACCACCGGCTTGCCGGCGATGTCCTTGCCCAGCGCCACGGTCAGCGGCGAAGAGTTGTCGTTATAAACTTTGGAGCCCAGAATCTCGGTCAGGCGCACGATCTGACGCTTCGGATTCGGCAGCTCCAGCGCCATGTAATTCTTGCCGGGGATGGTCTCGACCACGCGGATCGACGTCAGCGACAGCGAACGTGCCAGATCGCGCGCCAGGTTCACGATCTGGCTGCCCTTCACGCCCGTTGCCGGCTCGATCTCGTAGCGCGTCACTACCGGACCCGGATACGCCGCCACCACCTTGGCTTCCACGCCAAAGTCGGACAGCTTCTTCTCGATCAGGCGGCTGGTGAATTCCAGTGTCTCGACCGCCACGGTTTCCTGTTGCGGCGGCGCGTCATCCAGCAGCGACAGCGGCGGCAGGTCGGTATTCTCGATTTCGCTGAACAGCGTGCCCTGCTTCTCCTTGATCACGCGCTCGGACTGCACCACCTGGGTGACTTGAGGCTCGATCTTGACCAGTGGCGGCGGCGGCGCTTCCGGCGCACCCGGCACGCTTGGCGCGACCGGCGCCGGGCGCGGATGCTTCTCCTCGTGCTTCACGCGCTCCTTGACCACCACTTCCTCGCGCTTGACCATGGCGGCCTCGCCCTGGCGGCGGTCTTCGCGCATCTCCATGCGCGCCTTGACCCAGTCCAGGGCCAGCTCGATGCCATAGCCGATGCGCTCCGCCACCGTCATCCACGATACGTGGAAGAACAGGCTGAAACCGGTGCCGAACAGGAGCAGCAATACCAGCGTAGCGCCGGTGAAGCCCAGTCCAACGTGGGCCGAGTGGCCGATCAGCTCACCCAGCACGCCACCCGGTGCGCGCGGCAGTTGCACCTTCATGGTGTACATGCGCAGGTATTCCAGGCCCATGGAGCCGCACAGCAGGAAGGCGAAGCCGATCACGCGGATCAGGCCTTCCTGGCGGTGTTCCGGGTCGGGTTCCGTCTCCAGCACGAATTTATGTGTCAGCCGGCGGTAGCCCTGCCACACGAAGCGCAGCATATACATGCACCACCACCAGGCCGAAAAACCGAAAATAAACAACATCAGGTCGGACAACCAGGCGCCGCCGCGGCCGCCCAGGTTCATCACCTTGGCGACATTGGTATTGTGCGACCAGYCCGGATCGACCCGGTTATAACTGGCCAGAATCAGGATGAAATACACGCAGACGACCAGCAGGGCGAAGAATTTCGCCTCTGACAACAGCCGCACCAGCCGGTTCGGGAGCGGCTGGCGTTCGACCGGATTGCGCTTGTAACCTTCTTTGGTCGTCGCTTGACTGGCTTTACTCATTGCTTCGAGGAATTTTTTCCATATTGCGCTTATTCTAAGGCATACAGGGTGGAAAAGCCCTCTCAATTCATGTGAAATCAATGCTTCGCTTATAATTCCTGTTTCCGCGGGCGGGGGTTGCGCTGAGGCACCCTGCCCCAATGTACAGTGCATCCAACTTATTTGAAGAAGCTTCCCATGACCACTACCAAACACGCCCGCGTACTGATCCTTGGCTCCGGCCCAGCCGGCTACTCCGCTGCCATTTATGCGGCGCGAGCGAACCTGAACCCGGTTCTGATCACCGGCGTTGAGCAAGGCGGCCAGCTGATGACCACCACCGACGTGGAAAACTGGCCGGCTGACCCGCTGGGCGTGCAAGGTCCGGACCTGATGCAGCGCTTCCTGCAGCACGCCGAGCGCTTCAAAACCGAAATCGTGTTCGATCACATCCACACCACCAAGCTGAATGAAAAGCCAATCCGCCTGATCGGCGACAGCGGCGAGTACACCTGCGACACCCTGATCATCTCCACCGGCGCCTCGGCCCAGTACCTCGGCCTGCCGTCGGAAGAAGCGTTCATGGGCCGCGGCGTGTCCGCCTGCGCCACCTGCGACGGCTTCTTCTACCGTGGCCAGGAAG
>NZ_JBFRDW010000161.1:0-10078 GCF_052113985.1 Pseudoduganella sp. RAF53_2
TGGCAAAACTGGGCTGCACGAACATCCACCAGCACATTGCCAGCAAGTCCGCGAACCAGATCGCATGATACAGCTTCCATGCAGGCGGCCTGCCGTAGAAAGCACGCGTACCGATCATGCTCAGGCCAATGCCGCCGACCAGCATCAGGTTTGCCAGCGGCAGCACCAGCCAGGAGGGCAGGATCGCCAACAGGCCAAAGGCCACGCCGGAGCCGACCATCAGCGTCAGTCCGGCTGCCCAATGGCCAAGGCCCTGCACTTCGCGGCGGAAGCTGCGGTGCATGGCGTACATGACCACCGCCATGGCCGCGCACATCAGCGCGGTCATGAACAGGATGGTCTTTACGTCGAGCGCGTACACAGCGCGGACTCAGACGGAGCTGGGTCGACGCAGTTCGCCCTTCTGGCGCGGCTGGGGTGTGAGTGTGATGGCGGGGATGCGCTCGCCCTGCAGCTTGAGTTCGAAGGCCATCAACTCATCGCGGCGGAAAGCAAGCACCTGCACGGTTTCACCGACTTTGTAGCGCGACAGCAGTGCGTCGACATTCGAAGGATTGCCGGTCACGCGCAAGCCGTCGATGGCGATCAGGATATCGCCAGCCGACATGCCGGCACGCTGCGCTGCGCCACCCTCGTGCACCACAGAGAGCTTGGCGTCCGAGCCGTCGCGGCCAATATTGGCATCCAGGCTTGGCTTGGACGATTTGCGTTCATCCTTGTAGTCCACGCCGAACGATGGCAGCAGCTTATTCAGCGGCACATCTTCCGTGCCCTTGATGTACTTGTCGAAGAAGGACTTCAGCTTCATGCCGCTGATTTCATCGAACAGCGCTTCCACTTCCGCCGGCGTCACGCCGCGCGGCTTGCCGTTGTAGAAGTCGCGGCCATAGCGCTGCCACAGGGTACGCATGATGTCGTCCAGCGAGCGCTTGCCTTCGGTCCTGGTGCGGATGGTCAGATCGAGCGCGAGGCCGATCAGCGAGCCTTTGGCGTAATAGCTGACGATGGAGTTGGCCGCGTTCTCGTCCTGGCGGTAATACTTGCCCCAGGCGTCGAAGCTGGAATCGGCCACGCTTTGCTTGGTACGGCCCGCGCCGCGCAGCACGCCGCCGACGGCTTTGCCCAACAACTTGAAATAGTCTTTCTCGTCGATCATTCCGGCACGGACCAGGAACAGATCGTCGTAATAGCTGGTGAAGCCTTCGAAGAGCCACAGCAGCGGCGTGTAGTTCTCGACCTGCAGGTTATACGGCGCGAACACGGCAGGCTTGATGCGCTTCACGTTCCAGGTATGGAAGTATTCGTGGCTGCACAGGCCCAGGAATTTGACATAGCCTTCGCTGCGTTCCTTGTCTTTGGTCGAAGTCGATGGCAGATCAGCGCGCGAGCAGATCAGCGCAGTCGAAGCACGGTGTTCCAGGCCGCCGTAGCCGTCACCGACCGCCATGGTCATGAATACGTAGCGGTCCATCGGCGCTTTCTTGGTGCGCGGCTCGAAGAAGGCAATCTGCGCTTCGCAGATCTGTTTCAGGTCGCCGCACAGGCGCGGCATATCCAGGTTCGGCACGTGGCCCGTGATCACGATATCGTGCGATACGCCATGGGCTTTGAAGGTCGCCAGTGCAAAGTCGCCCATTTCGACCGGGCTGTCGATCAGCTCATCATAATCTTTGGCGACGTATGTGCCGAAGCCGTAGCGCCTGGCCTTCAGCTCCGGCAGCGCAGTCGCTACACGCCAGCCGCGCGCGGCTTCGTCGGCGGGACGCTGGATGTCGACCACATGCTGACCGTCCTCCTGGCCAAGCACGCGCAGGAACACGCTGGTGCCGTTGAAGAAACCATGGGTCTGATCGAGGTGGGCGGCGCGTACCGACAAGTCCCAGGCATAGATGTCATATTCGACAACCAGTTTGCCTTTGCCGGGCGCGGCCTGCCAGGAGTGCTTGTCGAGTTTCGTCAGCGGCACATTGGCGCTGATCTGAACGATATTGCGCGAAAATTCGCGGATCATGTAACTGCCTGGAATCCAGGCTGGCAGCGAGAGAATCTGGCCTTCCGGCGCTGGAGCATCCACGGTCAGGGTAACGTGGAACAGGTGGGCCGCCAGATCTTTGGCGGCAATGGTGTAGCTAATGCCTGGTTTGTTATTTTTCATTTTAGGTCGGACGGTATATCAATGTCCTGCAGGATGCCGGCATCGTCCACCGTCACTACATTGTTTGCATTATTCCGTACTATACCGCGTGCGCCCTGGTCGCCCTCCAGCGCCAGCAGCAGCGGCAAATGTTCCCGGCCGAATGCGACAGGGTTGCCGCGCCGCCCTTCGTACATGGGCACAGCAATGCCGGCTCCCTCCTCCACTTCGCGAGCCAGCGCGGATATTGTAGCGGGACGCACGTGGGGCATGTCGCCCAATGCGATCACCCAGCCCAGCGCTTCCTGAGCATGGTGGATGCCAGTGACCAGCGAGGCGGCCATGCCGTCCGCAGCGCGTTCGCTGACGACAATCTCGCAGCCAAGGCCGCGCAAGGCCGCCGCTGTTGCGTCATCACCGGGGCGCACCACGGCGACGACGCGCGGCAGCGCCGCCATCAGATTACGGGCGCTGATGGCGACAACCGTGCTATCGCCCAGCGGTTGCAGCAGCTTGTTGCGTGCGCCGCTGGGATCGAAGCGCGATCCCCGGCCGGCAGCCAGCAGAATGCCGGTGACGCCATGACGCGCTCCGTGGCCAGCCATGCGTCAGGCAGTGGCGCTGGCCAGGTCGAACGGCAGCTTGCGCAAGCGCTTGCCGGTCACCTTGAACACGGCGTTGGCGAAGGCCGGGGCCAGAGGCGGCAGACCCGGTTCACCCATGCCGGTTGGCGGTTCGGTCGAAGGCACGATGAAGACATCGACTTTCGGCATGTCCGGCATACGCGCCACGGTGTAATCGCTGAACTGGGTTTGCTCGACCACGCCATCCTTCAACGTGATCGCGGCGCCCGGCAGCGTGGTGCCGACTGCCATCAGAATGGCCCCCTGCACCTGGGCTTCGATGGTCATCGGATTCACCGGCTGATTGCAGTGGATGGCGGCAGTGACCGTATGCAGCTTGGGCACATTGTCCTTCACGGATGCTGAGACAATGTAAGCCGCCACCGTGTTGAAGGATTCGTGCACCGCCACACCCCAAGCCTGGCCTTTCGGCAGCTTCTTCTTGCCGTAGCCGGACTTGGCGACGGCCAGGTCCAGCGCAGCCAGATGGCGTGTGTGTTTCGGATCGATCAGCTTCTTGCGGTAGGCCACCGGGTCCATGCCCGCAACGTGGGCGGCTTCATCGATCAGGGTTTCCATCACGAAGGCCGTGTGGGTCGAGCCCACGGAACGCCACCACAGCACCGGCACGTTGGCCTTCACGCTATGCACGCTCAGATTCATCGGCACGGCATACGGTTCTCCCATGCCTTCAACCGTCGTGGCGTCAATGCCGTCTTTGACCATCATCGGCTCGAACGGCGTCCCGGCCAGGATGGACTGGCCGACGATCACGTGATCCCAGCCCACTACATTGCCCTTGGCATCCAGACCCAGCTTCGCGCTGTGCACATAGGCCGGGCGATAGTAACCACCTTTGATATCGTCTTCGCGGCTCCAGATCACTTTCACCGGGCCGGTCTTGCCGGTCGCGTGATAGGTCTTGGCTACATTGACCGCCTCCACCAGATAATCGGAAGTCGGCACGGCACGGCGGCCAAAACCGCCGCCGGCCATCATCGTGTTCAGCGTGACCTGCTCGGGCTTCAGACCGGCGGTGCGCGCAACAGCGACGGCATCGAGCGTCTGGAACTGGCTGCCCGCCCAAACGGTGCAAGCATCCTTCTTCAAATCGATCACGCAGTTCAACGGCTCCATCGGCGTGTGTGCCAGATAAGGGAACTCGTAGACGGCTTCGATCTTCTTGGCAGCGCCAGCCAGTGCGGATGTATCGGCTTTCTTCGCCGGCGTGCCCGGCTTGGCAGCCAGCGCTTTGTACTCGGCCAGCTGCTTGTCGCTGCTGACCTTCTCGACGGCGCTGGTGTCCCAATCGATCTGCAGCGCTTCGCGACCCTGCTTGGCCGGCCAGTAGCCGTTCGCGATCACCGCCACGCCGCTGCCGCCACGGTCAGTCGGCACCTCCAGCACATCCACCACGCCGGGTATGGCCTTGGCTTTGGCTGCATCGAACTTCGCAACCTTGGCGCCGAACACCGGCGGGTGCGCAATCACGGCAACCTTGGCGCCCTCCGGCTTGAAGTCCATCCCGAACTGCTGGCTGCCGTTCGACTTGGCCCGCGCGTCCAGGCGCGGCGTGCCTTTGCCGATAATCTTGAAGTCCTTGGCGTCCTTCAGCTTCACGGTGGCGGGCACCGGCTGCTTCATGGCCGCATCGGCCATCGAACCGTAAGTCGCTTTCTGGCCATTGGGGCCAATCAGCATGCCCTTCGAGGTCTTGATCTGCTCGGGTTTGACCTTCCACTGCTCGGCAGCGGCAGCGACCAGCATCAGTCGCGCTTTCGCGCCGACCTCACGGTATTGTTCCCAGGAGTGGGCCACGCTGCCGGAGCCGCCCGTCATCTGGATGCCGAACATCGGGTCCTTGTAGACATCGGCGGCAGGCGCCAACTGGCCGCGCATCTGCGACCAGTCCGCATCCAGATCTTCCGCGATCAGCATCGGCAGTGCGGTGTGCACGCCTTGCCCAAATTCCAGACGGTTCACCTGCACGGTCACCGTGTTATCCGGTGCGATGTGCAGGAAAGCGTTCGGCTGATAGACCGGCTTGGCCGGCGCTTCCGCCGCGCGGGCGAAGCGGTTGCCGCCAGTGACGATGAAGCCCAGCATCAGGCCACTGCCTGCAACGGCACTGGCCTTCAGGAAGCTGCGGCGCGACACGCCGTTCGCAGCCTGCGGTTGCATCCATTCCTTGTGCATGGCGATCTCCTTCAGGCGAGGGTCTTGGCCGCGTCCTTGATGGCGGCGCGAATACGTTGATAAGTGCCGCAGCGGCAGATGTTGCCGGACATGGCGTTATCGATGTCGGTGTCGCTTGGTGCCTTGTTGGTGCGCAGCAGGGCCGTGGCGCTCATCACCTGGCCGCTCTGGCAGTAGCCGCATTGCGGCACATCGTGTTTGACCCACGCATCCTGCACGGCCTTGCCGACCTTGTCGCCGGACATGGCTTCGATGGTGGTGATCTTCTGGCCGACGGCAGCCGAGATGGGGGTGATGCAGGAACGGATCGCCGCCCCTTCCAGGTGCACGGTGCAGGCGCCGCACAGGGCCGCGCCGCAGCCGAACTTTGTGCCCGTCATATTGAGGTTATCGCGCAGTGCCCACAGGATCGGGGTCGACGGATCTGCATCGACCTGGACATCACGACCGTTGATATTCAGAGTGACCATTGAATACTCCCTAGTTATGTGCGAAAACAGGCGGCACACATAGGCGCGCCGCCTTGCTGCGGATCGTGATGATGTCCGCTTGTTACTGCTTGATACTGGTCAGCTTTGCTTCCAGCGCGCGCGCGTCGATTGCGCCCGGCACGCGGCTGCCGTCGGCGAAGAAGATCGACGGCGTGCCATTGATATTCAGCTTGTGGCCCAGGGCCAGCACCTTGTCGCTTGGGGTGGAGCAATTGGCAGGAGCCGCCGGCGCCATTTTGCCATTGACCATCCAGTCATCCCAGGCCTTGCTGCGGTCAGCGGAGCACCAGATGTTGGCCGACTTGGTGATGGAGTCCGGCGACAGGATGTTGTACATAAAGGTGTACACGGTGACGTTATCCACCTGCTTCAGCGCCTGCTGGCGGAAGCGTTTGCAGTAGCCGCAGTTCGGATCTTCGAACACCGCGATCACGCGCTTGCCATTGCCTTTGACGGTTTTCACCGCCAGTTCCAGCGGCAGGTCATCGAACTTGATCTTGCTGAGATCATCGATGCGCACCTGGGTCAGATCTTCGGAGGACTTCAGATCAAACACGTGGCCCACGATCAGATAGCTGCCCGTTTCGTCGGTGTAGCGCACCTCGTTGCCAACGCGGATTTCATACAATCCCGCATACGGGGTCTTACGCACCGAGTCGATCTTCACGGACTCGCCCAGCTTGGGCTCGACCGCTTTACGGATCTTCGCTTCGATTGTGTTTTCCGCGCCTGCGCAGGACATCAGCATGACTGACGCCGCGATGAGGGCGAGCTTGATCTTTTTCATAAATTCTCCGCTACTGCTTATTTACTGCTTACCAAGGGCATGTGTGATCAGCCGGCGCTTTACGCCCGGCAATTTGTCCAGCAAGTTTAGCCCGAAATTGCGAACTGCGCGCACAGGTTCAAGATTTGCGCCAAAGAGACGTTCCAGGCCATCTGTTGCCACTTGCATAAGCAGCACTTCTTCCTTACGGGCGCGGGCATAGCGCGCCAGCACGCGCTCATCGCCGATGGAGCGGTGCTCCTCGCGGGCGGCGACGGCTTGCACCAGCTCCTCCACATCGCCAAAACCCAGGTTCATGCCGTGGCCAGCCAAAGGATGGACCACGTGGGCGGCGTCGCCGATCAGGGCTACGCGCGGGGCGATCATGGAATGGGGGCGCATCAGCTTGAGTGGGTAAGCGCGCACTACCTCCGGCTGCAGCGGCGTCAGGGCGCCCAGCTTTTCGGCGGCATAGGGCGCCAGGCGCTCGGCAATGCGGCTTGCGCCTTCGCTGCACAAGGTGTCGGACAGCGATTCCGGCGCCGACCACACCAGGGAAACCTGATTTCCCGGCAGCGGCAGCAGGGCAATGATGCCTTCATCGCAAGTGAACCACTGGTGGGCCACGCCGTGATGCGGCTTTTCACAGGCGAAGTTGCTGACCACGCCGCACTGATTATAAGGACGATAATCCAGGCCGATATCGCACTGGCCGCGTACCCAGGAGTTGGCGCCGTCGGCGCCGACCACCAGCGAGGAGCGCAGCGCGCTGCCGTCATCAAGGGTGATGGTGGCGCCGTCATCGTCGGCCTTCAGCGCGGTGGCACGGCCGTGGACGATGTGGACGTTCTGGGCGAAGCGCAGGGCGGCATCCAGCGCCTGGTTCAGGTTACGGTCTTCCACGATCCAGGCCAGCGTACCCGTATGGGCGCCGTAGGCATCGAAATTCAGCGCCCCGGCGTGGTTGCCATCGCCGTTGACGGCCATGGCGTCGACTGGAGCGATGCGGGACTGGTCCATTGCGCCCCAGACTTTCAGACGGTCGAGCAGTTTGTAGGCAGTGTGGTTCAACGCGAACACACGTACATCCCAGCTGGCCGGATCTGCCCGCTCTGGCGCGGCGGGCGGTCCCAGCAAAGTCACGCTTTGACCAGACTGAGCAAAGGCCAGCGCTGCCGTTTTGGCAATGGCCCCATTGCCGACGATGCAGACAGCCGTCTGCACGTGGTGCCGCCCGGAATGCGCGGCCGAATGCGAGGGATTGTTCATCCGGCCATTATAACTTTCCTACACCCTGGGGGCAGATCCCATGGTTTAGTCCCAGGCTGGGGCGATGCCGGCGGGATTGGCAATGCGGTCGTTGCGATCCAGGGTGGCGATGGCGGCCATGTCTTCGCCGCTCAGTTTGATGCGCTGGGCGGCCAGGTTGGCTTCGAGATTGGCGCGCTTGGTCGAGGACGGAATTACGGCATAGCCCAGCTGCAGCGACCAGGCCAGCGCAATCTGGGCCGGCGTGGCGCCGTGGCGCTCTGCAATGCGCACGATTACCGGGTCCTGCATCACCTTGCCGTAAGCCAGCGGCATGTAGGCAGTCAGATGAATGCCTTGCTTGCGCGCGAAGTCGACGACCTTGCGGTTTTGCAGGAAGGGATGAATTTCGACCTGGTTGGTCGCAATCTGCGCCGCACCGACCGCGGTAATGGCCTCTTCCATATGGCGTACCGTGAAATTGGAAACGCCGATCAGTTTGGTCAGTCCCTGCTCGCGCGCCAGCGCCAGCTCGCCCATGTATTCGGCAACCGGCACGGCATCGCCAGGCGATGGCCAGTGGATCAGCGCCAGGTCCAGCTGCTCCAGACGCAGCTTGCGCAGGCTTTCTTTCAGGCTGGGGATCAGCTTGCCCGCCGCCAGGTGCTCGGTCCAGACCTTGGTCGTCACGAACAGCTCGTCACGCGCGACACCGCTGTCGGCCAGCGCTTGCCCGACTTCGGCTTCATTGCCGTAAATTTGTGCAGTATCGATATGGCGATAGCCGGCATCCAGCCCATTACGGACGGAATCGATCACCACCTGCCCTTGCAGGCGGAAAGTACCCAGGCCAAAAGATGGAATGTTCATTGTGTTCTCCTTGAAAGCCAACACTATGCACCGGCGCTTTGTTGAGAAAAACCGCCCAAACCACAAAAGATATCTGCGGAGCAGTCAATAATCCTGAAATTAGCTCAGCAAAAGGCTATTGCAAACGGCTATCGGCCTGCTATAATGCTGCCTCTTGGCCTGGTAGCTCAGTTGGTAGAGCAGAGGATTGAAAATCCTTGTGTCGGTGGTTCGATTCCGCCCCGGGCCACCAAGAATAAAAAGAAAAAACGCCACCTTCGGGTGGCGTTTTTGTTTTCAGCACGCCTAATCTGTAGCGCGGCGCGCGGTTTGGCACCAATTTGCGCGCGGTTTGGCACGTGAGTCAGGCTCCGCTAACCAATCAAACTGGTCACCCCAGCCCCCACCACAGCGGTCACTAGTGGGTGAGCAAGAAACTTGGCCAATAGACCTTTAGCTTCGGCCTTCTGTTCAGTCGAAGCCTTTGCGTTCTCAATGCGCTGCAGTAAATTCTCAATGGCGATCTCGATGGATTGAGTGTTGTTGTCCCCGACCTGAATGCCATTTGATTGGTGAATGTTTACTGTCGTGTTTTTGGTCAGAGGCTGATCCCGAATCGCAGTTGTTTTACTCAGCTTCAGTTGCCAGTTAGGCGGGATTGCAGAGAGACCCTGGCTGAAATAAGCAGTCGTTATCAAATAACGCTCTTCACGCTGAGGCAGTACGCGGATAAGTATCTGCCCTTCTTGCACGTCTATATGCTCCTCAAAGAGGGTTGCTTGGGTAGGGCTAACCGATGCCCTAAAAGGTCCTATTCTGGACTGATCTTGTTGCTCGATGAATACCTCGTCCCTGGCCAGGCTTTGCAACATATGTCCCCCTATGTCAAAAATTTAACGGTGGTTCATATTGCCCTGAAGGTTTTCAAAACACAACAACTCAGCCTTCCCACTTTGTAACGTCGCTCGCTGTCTAGGCTCAAAATCCTTGGGGTTGTCCAGATAAATGATCTGCAAATTGCCAGGTGCCGCTAGACAGACTCCACTCTCCACATCTGGCGGAATTCAACGATCCTGCCATCCACAGTGTCTATTTCCCATCCAGACAGCACAATACCGCGTTCGTCCCAGCGTCGAATAACTGGTTGAAATAGAGGCTTGTGCAGGCTTGTGGGTATGCTGGAATTCCCCCCAAGTAGCTCTACGTGGTCCGGCCGCCAGTACGTTCCACCATCTGCCCTTCGGAACCATATACGCCCCTGCAGAGATGGAGCTAAGGCGCTTTCGTCCAGCCGCAGGCCGTTTTGACGCAAGAGCGTCACGCGCACCAACGCTCCCTCAATACTAGGGMGACTGGCCTCGGCAATAGCTACTGGTGGTTTGATACTGTACATGCATACAGTATATCAGCAACACCCCGCAATCCCGTTAAAAGATGCTGCGACTCATCCATTTCCTGTTAAATTGGCATCATTTACCATGAAAGGAAATAATGGATTCCGCAACGAAACAGGCCATCACTGATATTCTTGTCTGGCTCGGCTGGGCGCTAGGTTTCGCCAGTTCTGTGATCGCAATTTACCAGTGGGGGCAGCTAAATGAGCGCAAGCGCTCTTTGAGGAACTATCAATACCTGTTGGCTGCTATGAATGGCTCGGCCATTATGAAACAAATGCGGTGGGCGAATAACCGGTTGCTTCTTGTACAAGGAACTGACCCTGAAGTGCTCCGTGTTTATGAGACGGCCATATCAGATATGGCTGATTTAGCGC
>NZ_JBFRDW010000162.1:0-10065 GCF_052113985.1 Pseudoduganella sp. RAF53_2
CAGATACCCCATGGCTGCAGCCGCCGAACAACTCGACATCGACGCACCAGACACCGCCGCCGAACAACCGGCCGGGCGTTTTGCCTTCTTCCAGACCCCGATGGGCCGCAACCTCATGCGTGGCGGCGCTGTGGCGGGCATTCTGGCGCTGGTTCTGATTCTGTGGCTGTGGAACAAGGAGCCGGACTACAAAGTCCTGTTCTCCAACTTCAGCGACCGCGACGGCGGCGCCATCACGGCCGCGCTGGACCAGATGCAGGTCAAGCACAAGTTTTCCGAAGGCGGCCAGGCCATCCTGGTGCCCGCCGAGCAGGTGCATGACGTGCGCCTGCGCCTCGCTGCACAGGGCCTGCCAAAGGGCGGCAATGTCGGCTTCGAGCTGATGGAAAACCAGAAGCTGGGCGTGTCCCAGTTCCTGGAACAGGTCAATTACCAGCGCGCCCTGGAAGGCGAACTGGCGCGTTCGATCGAATCGCTGTCCGCCGTGCAATCCGCACGCGTGCACCTGGCCCTGCCGAAGCCTTCCGTGTTCGTGCGCGAGCAGCAGAAACCGACCGCGTCCGTCATCCTGAACCTGCACCCGAACCGGGTGATCGATCCGGCCCAGGTCAGCGCCATCGTACACCTGGTGGCCTCTTCCGTGCCGGAACTGAGCCCGGCGAATGTGACCGTGGTGGACCAGCAAGGCAATCTGGTGTCCGACCTGAACAAGAACGGCAGCGCGGGCGCCAATGCCAAGAATCTGGACGCCAGCCAGCTCAAATACGTGCAGGAACTGCAGAAGCAGGTCATCAAGCAGGTGGAATCCATCGTCACGCCGATCGTTGGCGAAGGCAATGTACGCGCCGAGGCGGTCGCCGACGTGGACTTCTCGGCTGTCGAGCAGGCCGCCGAGTCCTACAAGCCGAATTCGCCGCCTGCCGCGTCCGCTATCCGCAGCCAGCAGAGCAGCGAAACCACGGGCAATCCGAACGCAAATCCGAATGGCGTGCCGGGCGCCCTGTCCAACCAGCCGCCGGGCACCGCCACTGCACCGCTGACTACCAATCCGCCAGGCACCGCGCCGGCGCCGGGTCAGCCGGGTACTGGTACGACGGCAGCCAATGCAGGCCCAAGCCATAAGGAATCGACCACCAATTACGAAGTCGACAAGACCGTGCGTTATGAACAGAAGGCCATCGCCGGTCTGAAACGCATGACAGTGGGCGTCGTAGTAAACTATCGCCGTATCGTCGGCAAGGATGGCAAGATCACCGTGCGCCCGCTGAGCGCTGATGAGATGGCCAAGATCAATAACCTGGTGAAAGAAGCCATGGGCTACAACCAGGATCGCGGCGACTCGGTCAGCGTGGCCAATGCGCCGTTCGATGGCGTGGACAAGGAAGCCCCGCCGCCGCTGGAATGGTGGCGTGACCCGGCCAACCTGCCGTTGGCCAAGGAGCTGGCGAAGTTCCTGATCACGGCCCTGATCCTGCTGTACATCCTGCTGCGTATCGTGCGCCCGATGATGCGTCCGGTCTTCAAGAAGATCGACGAAATCAATGCGCCGGAGCCGGAACCGGAAGAGGAAATCATCGAGGAACCGACGGGACCGACGCCGGAAGAAATGCTGGCACAGGAAATCGCGGAAATGGAAGAGAACACTGCGCGCACCTACCGCGACAACCTGGCGCTGGCCAAGAAACTCGCGATGGACGATCCGCGCATCGTCGCCAACGTCATCAAGGAATGGATAGGCAACAATGACTGATAACACCGGACTGCAAAAGGCCGCCATCCTGATGCTGGCCATGGGCGAAGGCGAAGCGGCCGAAGTGATGAAATTCCTCGGCCCGCGTGAAGTGCTGAAGCTGGGTGCCGCAATGGCGACCATGAAAAACGTGCCGCACGAGGTGGTGGTCAACACGCTGGACGACTTCCGCGACCAGTACGCGGCCGCCTCCACTGTGGGCCTGGATTCGGACGAGTACATCCGTCAGGTGCTGACCAAGGCGCTGGGCGACGACAAGGCTTCCGTGCTGCTGTCCCGCATCCTGGGTGGCAAGGACGCCTCCGGCATCGAGTCGCTGAAGTGGATGGATTCCAATTCAGTGGCCGAGCTGATTCGCAACGAACACCCGCAGATCATTGCCACCATCCTGGTGCACCTGGAACGCGACCAGGCTTGCGAAATTCTGGGCCATTTCACCGACCGTCTGCGCAACGACGTGGTGCTGCGTATCGCCACCCTGGACGGTGTGCAGCCGGCCGCACTGCGCGAACTGAACGACGTGCTGACCAAGCTCCTGTCCGGCAACGAGAACATCAAGAAATCCACGCTGGGCGGTATTCGTGCCGCGGCCGAGATTCTGAACTTCATGTCCGGCGAGCAGGAACAGAGCGTAATGGACAACATCAAGAACTACGACAACGATATGGCGCAGAAGATCATGGACGAGATGTTCGTGTTCGACAACCTGATCGATGTCGACGACCGCGGCATCCAGCTGCTGCTGCGCGAAGTGCAGTCCGAAATGCTGATCATCGCGCTGAAAGGCGCGTCGCAGGACTTGCGCGACAAGGTGTTCAAGAACATGTCGGCGCGTGCTGCCGAGATGATGCGCGAAGACCTCGAATCGAAAGGCCCTGTGCGCCTGTCTGAAGTGGAAACCCAGCAGAAACAGATCCTGCAAATCGTGCGCCGTCTGGCGGACGAAGGTCAGATCGTGCTGGGCGGTAAGGGCGAGGATAGCTTCATTTAATGGCAACAATCCCAAAAGAACAGCAGACAGCATTCCAGCGCTGGGAACTCAGATCCTTTGGCGACATGCGCCCGAGCGCCGTGGCTCAGCGCGAACGCGAAGAGGCAGCATCACGCGCCGCTGCCGAAGCCCAGGCGGCCGAAGAAGCGGCTGCGCGCGAGGCTGAGTACGCAGCATACGAAGAAGCCCCTCCCCCACCCGAATATCCAACCGAAGAAGAGCTCGCAGCAATCCGCGAAGAAGCGCGCCAGCAAGGCTATGAAGACGGCTATGCGGCCGGCCACGAAGCCGGTGCCGCGGAAGCGCTGGAAGCGGGCCGTGTCGCCACCGACCAGTTGCTCGATCCGCTGCGCACCCTGGCCGACAATTTCACCGAATCGCTGCGCAACGCCGACCAGCTGATTGCCAACGACGTCATGGAACTGGCCCTGCATCTGGCGAAAGGCATGCTGAAGAATGCGCTGCAGGTGAAGCCGGAGCTGATCCTGCCCATCGTGCGCGAAGCCATCGAATACCTGCCGGTGTTGCAGCAGCCTGCCCTGCTGATTCTGAATCCGGAAGATGCGCCGGTAGTGCGCGAAGGCATTGCCGAGGAACTGGATAAAGGCGGCTGGCGCGTGATCGAAGATCCCACCATTGCGCGCGGCGGTTGCAAGGTCGATACCGCCAGCAACCAGATCGACGCCACCGTACAGGCGCGCTGGCAGCGCATGACCCACGCGCTGGGCAAGGACCTGGATTGGATGGCCTGAGATGGGCGCTGCCGACCTCACTGCTCCACACGCCGGACGCTGGCGCGCTTATCTGAACGATTGCGCCACGCTGATCGATTTCGTCGAACCGATGCAGATCTCGGGCCGCGTCACGCGCGTGGCGGGCCTGGTGATGGAAGCGGTCGGCCTGCGCCTGGCTGTCGGCGCTGCCTGCACCGTACYCCTGCCGTCCGGCGGCCGTGTGGAAGCGGAAGTGGTCGGCTTCGAAGGCGACAAGTTATTCCTGATGCCGCAGAGCGATGTGGAAGGCATTATTCCCGGCACGCGCGTATTCCCGGTTGAACAGAGCGTACCGAAGCCAGGCTCCGTGACCCACCCGCGCCGCCGCCCCAGCGACCGTGCGCGCCACCTGCCGGTTGGCGAAGAGCTGCTGGGTCGCGTGGTCGATGGCGCCGGCCGTCCGCTGGATGGGCTGGGGCCTATTCAAACCACCGATTCGGCGCCGATCAATGTGCGTCCTGCCAATCCGCTGGGCCGCGCACCGATTGTGGAAACGCTGGACGTTGGCGTGCGCTGCATTAACGCCATGCTGACCGTGGGGCGTGGTCAGCGCATGGGCCTGTTCGCAGGTTCCGGTGTCGGCAAGTCGGTGCTGCTGGGCATGATGGCGCGCTACACGGAAGCCGACATTATCGTCGTTGGCCTGATCGGCGAACGGGGCCGTGAGGTGAAGGAATTCATCGAACAGATCCTGGGCGAGGAAGGCTTGCGCCGCTCGGTGGTGGTGGCCGCTCCGGCCGATACGCCGCCGCTGATGCGCATGCAGGGCGCCGCCTATTCCACCGCAATTGCGGAGCACTTCCGCGACAAGGGCATGAACGTGCTGCTGATCATGGACTCGCTGACCCGCTACGCCATGGCGCAGCGTGAGATTGCGCTGGCCATCGGCGAGCCGCCTGCAACCAAAGGCTATCCGCCATCGGTGTTCGCCAAGCTGCCGGTGCTGGTCGAGCGCGCCGGTAATGGCGAACTGGGCGGCGGTTCAATTACCGCCTTCTACACTGTGCTGACCGAGGGCGACGACCAGCAGGACCCGATCGCCGACTCCGCCCGCGCGATCCTGGACGGCCACATTGTGCTGAACCGCCGCCTGGCCGAAGCGGGCCACTATCCGGCCATCGATATCGAACAGTCAATCAGCCGCGCGATGCACTCGATCACCTCGCACAATCACCAGAATTCCGCACGCCGGCTGAAACAGTTGTTTTCCCGATATGAACGCAGCCGCGACCTGATTGCCGTGGGCGCTTACACGCCAGGCACCGACCCTGTGCTGGACCAGGCGATTAGCTTGCATGAAAAAATTGAGCATTTTCTGCAACAGCAAATCACTGAACGAGTAGACATGGGCGAGAGCTTGGGGCAATTATCCTCGTTATTCGACTGATTGACTGACTCTGCCGTGCCTATAATTGACCATCATGGCCTCGACACAGCAACTGGAAACCCTGATTGATCTGGCTCAGCGTGAGACCGACGACTGCGCAAAGCGGCTCGGCGCGGCGCTCAAGGCTGTCAGTGACGCAGAAGAGAAGCTGAATATGCTGATCGGCTACCGCGACGAATACGGTCGCCGCTTCGACGCATCCCAGCAGGCAGGCATCACCCCCATGGCTTATCGCAACTTCCAGGCTTTCATGGAAAAACTGGACAGCGCGATCAAGGGCCAAGAGGAGGTGGTCAAGCACAGCCAGGCGCGTGGCGAGCAGGAAAAGAGCAAGTGGCAGAATGCCGAGCGCAAGCGCATGTCGTTTTCGACTTTGCGCGAGCGGGCTGAAGCCCAGGCGCTCAAGGTGGAAGCCAAGCGCGACCAGAAAGCCATGGACGAGCACGCCTCTCGGCAGGCATTTTTCAAACGCTAAGTACGGCTAACCGCTATGCAGACTCAGACTGTTCAGAATTCCCCTCTCGGCAATAACGCATTGCCGACGACGCGCGCTGCATTCACTTCGGCGGATGAAGGCCAGCAATTCCAGCAGGCACTGTCGCGCGAGATGGCAAAACAGCCAGAGCCRGCCGCGCCGACGCCAGCGCCAACGCGCCAGGCCGCGCCTGCGCCAAAGCAGCAATCGAGCGCGCCTGCCCAGCAAGCCAAGCCCGCAGCGCAGCAACAGTCCAAACCAGCCGAGGCCGATAAGGCGCCAGCCAGCCAGGCGAATGAGCCGGCCAAGGCCGACGCGTCCGCACCGGCCGGCCAGAAATCCGATACGTCCGCGGACACCAGCGCCGAGGCCGCGCCTGCCGCCGATGACGCCAGCCAGGCCGCAGCTGCGACGGCCGATTCGACCGCTGCCCTGCTGGCCATGATGGGCTATGGCGCAACCGCGGCTCAGGCCGCGCCTACGACCAGCGCCGCCACCACCGACGCGGCCGCCGCCGGCACTGGCGTGAGCGGCGTTGCCGATGCCGCCTCGTCCGCCGCTGCAGCTGCGGCCGCCAGCGCTGCCGATGCCGCGGCTTTGGCAGCTGACGCCGCAGCCGATGCTGCCGCCRCCAAGGCCGTTGCCACGGCGCCAGCTGAYGCCGCCGCTGCCGCAGCAACCGAACAATCCGTTCAGACCGCCACACCGGCCGACTTCGCTGCCGCGCTGGCCAAAGCCGCTGCGGCCAAAGGCAGCAAGGCCGACGCCGCACCGGCTGATGCACCGGCTGCCGCCGCGCCAGCCATCAGCGATGCCGCCGATACGGCCGCCGCGCTCGCCGCCGCAACCCGTTCGGYAGTCAAGCCGGACGCTACCGCTTCCGCGGCCAAGCCAACGACCGACGCACTGCCGAGCGACAAGCCAGTCACCGAATCGAAATCCGACACCACCGCTCTGCAAACCCAGCAAGCCAAAGTGGAAGGCGCCGCCCCGCGCGCCGAGCTGAAGCCGCAAGAGCTGAAGGCCGAAGCCCAAGTCAAGCTTCCCGAACCGGCACCGCAGCCGGTCGCGGTCGCTGCGCCGATCGCCACCAATGCGGCCGCGTCTGCTCAGGCCGCGAACGCCGTCGCCAGCAACCAGCTGCAAGCCCGCGTGGGCAGCCAGGGCTGGGACCAGCAACTGGGCCAGAAAGTGGTCTGGATGGTGGCTGGCGGCGACCAGAGCGCTTCGCTGACCCTGAATCCGCCGGATCTGGGACCACTGCACGTGGTGCTGAACGTGTCCAACGACCAGGCCAGCGCCAGTTTTACGGCCGCCCAGCCTGAAGTCCGCCAGGCGATTGAAAACGCCATGCCGAAACTGCGCGAAATGATGAGCGAGGCCGGCATTCAGCTGGGCCAGACCAGTGTCTCGGCCGGCGATCCGGGGCAGCAGCAGGCATTTGCCGAAGCGTCAACATCCGGACGCGGTGGACGCGGCAATGGTGGCGGTGCCGGCCAGGGCGGCGGCAACGATAGCGGCGTCAGCAACGTCCAAGCCACCGCCACCCCGCGCCGCACCAGCGTCCTGGGCGCGGTCGACACTTTCGCCTGATCGAAGACGGCGGATCATCGATCCGCCATTGCCTGTTTCGCCACGGAAAGGGAGATTAGCGGCTTCTTAGCCCTTCTTTTCGGCGTATCTCACTCCTTCCACCTTCCCGATAATGACATAATGGCGTCATGATCCACTTCGATAGCATGCAAGGGCGAATTTGAAAGCGAATCCAAAAATGAAGGCTGAGGCGAAGCCAGAAGCAGCCCCGGTTGGCGGTGGCTCGAAAAAGAAACTCATCATTATCATTGTCGCTGTGCTCGTCCTGGTCCTGGCCGGCGGCGGTGGCGCGGCCTGGTTCATGCTGAAGGGCAGCGCCGACCATGCGGAAGAAGATGCGCCCAAAGCCAAGAAGACCAAGAAAGCCAAGAATTCCGGGCCGCCGGTGTACGTGCCGGTCGAGCCCTTCACCGTCAACCTGCAGCCGGAAAACGGCGAGCAGTATCTGCAGCTGACCTTCACCCTGCAAGTCGGTACGCTGGAAGAGGTGGAGCTGATCAAGACCAATATGCCGAAGGTGCGCAGCCGCATCCTGTTGCTGTTGTCGAGCAAGCATGCGTCCGAGATCAACACGCCAGAAGGCAAGCAGCAGCTGAGCCAGGAAATCATGCAGGCCGTGAAGCAGCCGTTTGAAGCCGGCGGCGCCGAGCAGGATGTGACCGAAGTGCTGTTCACGTCCTTTATCATTCAGTAAAGTCGTTCAAGCATCATGGCGGATAATTTTCTCTCACAGGAAGAAGTTGATGCCCTTCTGAAGGGCGTCAACGGCGATCAGGATGACGTCGCCGCGCCTGAAGAGGTGGCGGGCGTCCGGACATACAACCTGGCCACTCAGGAACGTATCGTCCGGGGCCGTATGCCGACCCTGGAAATTATCAATGAACGCTTTGCCCGTTTGCTGCGTGTCGGCCTGTTCAACTTCTTGCGCCGCAGCGCGGAAGTGTCGGTCGGTTCGGTACGCGTGTCGAAGTATTCCGAGTTCATCCGCAACCTGGTGGTGCCGACCAATCTGAACCTGGTGCACATGAAGCCGCTGCGCGGCACGGCCCTGATGGTGTTCGATCCGGGCCTGGTGTTCCTGCTGGTCGATAACCTGTTCGGTGGCGACGGCCGCTTCCACACCCGCGTGGAAGGCCGCGACTTTACCCAGACCGAGCAGCGCATCATTCTGCGCATCCTCGATATCGTGTTCGAGGCTTATACCAAATCCTGGGAGCCGGTGTACCCCGTCGAGTTCGAGTACATCCGTTCCGAAATGAATACGCAGTTCGCCAACATCGCCACGCCGAACGAGGTGGTGGTGGCCTCCACATTTACCGTTGAACTGGGTTCGGTGTCCGGCCAGATCCACTTCTGCATGCCGTATTCGATGATCGAGCCGATCCGCGATGCGCTGACCTCCTCGCTGCAAGGCGAGGCGCTGGAAGTGGACAAGCGCTGGATTCGCCTGATGACGCAGCAGATCCAGATCGCTGAAGTCGAGCTGGTGGCGCGCCTCGGCACGGCCAAGGTCAATTTCGATGAAATCCTGAACATGAAGGTCGGAGATGTCATTCCGATCACGATTCCGGAAACCATCGAAGCGACTGTGGACGGTGTGCCCGTGCTCGACTGCACTTATGGCGTCATGAACGGACAATACGCACTTTTAGTGGAGAAATTGCTGTCCAATGCCGATAACCTCGGCAAGTAAGGAATTTAGGAGAGAAACATGTCTGACAATCAAGACGATCAGAACCTGGACGACGATTGGGGTGCCGCGATCGCCGAGCAGGCCGCTGCCGAAGCTGCCGCGATGCAGAACCAGGCCGCCACTGCCGCCGTCTTCAAGGATTTTTCCAAGACTGCCAGCAAGACCGAAACGCATAACGATATCGATTTCATTCTCGACATCCCGGTCCAGCTGACGGTGGAACTGGGCCGCACCAAGATCGCCATCAAGAACCTGCTGCAACTGGCGCAGGGCTCGGTGGTGGAACTGGACGGCCTGGCTGGTGAACCTATGGACGTGCTGGTCAATGGCTGCCTGATTGCACAGGGCGAGGTGGTGGTGGTGAACGACAAGTTCGGTATCCGCCTGACGGACATCATCACGCCTTCCGAACGTATCCGAAAACTGAATAAATGAAGCAAGGTTTATTGTCTGTCACCCTGGTCGCGGCCCTCGTGGCCGCTGGCCCAGCACTGGCCCAGCAAGGCGCCAAAGCTCCCGATACCATTTCCACCAGCGCCAAGCCGGCTGCGACCTCCGCCGGTCCGGCCGATGCAGCGGCAGCCCAGGCCAGCGACGCTGTGCCGGCGGCCCCGGCTGCGCCCGCTGCGGCGGCCCCAGCCACACCCGAGCAGCAAGCGGCATTGGCCGGCGCGCGTCCGGCAGCCCAGGTTGGCTCGGCCCTGCCACCCGCGCCATCGGCGGTGGGCAGCCTGATGCAGACCATCTTCTCGCTGGCCCTGGTGATCGCCCTGCTGGTCGGTCTGGCCTGGCTGCTGAAGCGCTTCGGTCCAAAGACGGTCACCGGCGGCACCACGGTCAAGCTGGTGGGCGCGCTGAGCGTCGGTGCCCGCGAACGCATCCTGGTGGTTGAAGTAGGTGATCAATGGATCGTGGTGGGCGCCTCGCCCGGCCGCATGAACGCGCTGGCCACCATGCAGCGCCAGGAAATGAGCGAAGCCGATCTGGCCAGCGCCACGCCGCTGCCCGGCGCGAATTTCGCCGAGTGGTTCAAACAGACAATCGAAAAGCGCAATGGCAAATAAGCATCTGCAGGTTGCGCGCTGGCTGGGGACCTTCCTGGCCATGAGCATGCCGCTGATCGCGGCCGCCGAACCGACTATCCCCGCCTTCTCCAGCACGCCGGCACCGGGCGGCGGCGTCAGCTATGGCCTGACGCTGCAGACCCTGATCCTGATGACGGCGCTGACCTTCATCCCGGCCGCGCTGCTGATGATGACGGGCTTCACGCGCATCATCATCGTGCTGTCCCTGCTGCGCCAGGCACTGGGCACGCAGTCGGCGCCACCCAACCAGGTGGTGGTCGGTCTGGCATTGTTCCTTACCTTCTTCGTGATGGGTCCGGTGTTCGAGCGCATCTACAC
>NZ_JBFRDW010000163.1:0-9968 GCF_052113985.1 Pseudoduganella sp. RAF53_2
GGCGTGACGCACAGCGCCAGCGGCGCATCAACGGCCAGCCAGGGCCGAACGCGCTGCCACATCAGCTCAGCGCCTGCAGCCAGACCAGGCGAGCGACCAGTACGGCGATGCCGGCAAGGGCAATGACAGCAAGAACAGCGAGGCGGCGGCGGAAGCCGTCAGGGGAAGGGTTTTGCATGAAGAGCGCCGATGTAGTTTTTGCAGCATTTTACATCGGCGCCCCTGCCTGCGGGAGCGCCGCGGCAGGGCAGGCAGACGGCGGACCGGTGATCCGCCCTAAGCCTCACTGGCAATTCATCGGCTCGCGGCGGGCGCAGCGCGCACGCTGCCTTGCGCCAGCGCCGCGGCTTTCTCGCGCGCCCACCAGACACGCAGCGCCAGCAGCACGAACACGATGGAGCCGAACAGGATAGGCTGCGCGAAGTCGTGCTTGCCGGCCTTCATCCACCAGAAGTGCAGGATGCCCAGCGGCGCGATCACGTACACCAGCTTATGCAGCAGCTGCCAGCGCTTGCCGCCCAGGCGGCGCACCATGGCATTGGTGCTGGTCACCGCGAGAGGAATCAGCAGCACGAAGGCGATGAAGCCGACCGTGATAAAGGGACGCTTGACCACATCCTTCAGCATCTCCTGCAGATCAAAGAAGTGATCGAACCAGAAGAAGGTCATGAAGTGCAGCAGGCCGTAGAAAAAGGCATACAGGCCAAGCATGCGGCGCAGCTTGAGGACCCAGTTCCACTTCGAGAAACGGCGCAGCGGCGTCACGCCCAGCGTGATGCACAGGAAGTACAAGGTCCAGTCGCCGGTGGCGCGCGTGATGTATTGCAGCGGCTCCACCAGCTGGTCGTTGGCGACCAGCCAGACCAGTTTGAAGAACGGCAGCAGCGACAGTGCGAAGACAATGGTCTTCAGCACTGTGAGCTGCCGGGGTGTCGGATTGGCGATCATCAGAAGTTCTTCCTCAAATCCATGCCCGTGTAGAGCGAGGCCACGTCGGAATAGCCGTTGAACATCAGCGTCTTGCGCTTGCGGTTGAAGAAACCATCCTCGCCGATGCGGCGCTCGGAAGCCTGCGACCAGCGCGGGTGATCCACGTCCGGATTCACATTCGAATAGAAGCCGTATTCATTCGGCGCCGCCAGGTTCCAGGCAGTACGCGGCATGTCCTTCACGAAGCGGATCTTCACAATCGACTTGGCTGATTTGAAGCCATACTTCCACGGGACGATGATGCGTACCGGCGCGCCGTTCTGGTTCGGCAGCACTTCGCCGTACATGCCCAGCGTGAGCAGGGCCAGCGGGTGATTGGCTTCGTCCATGCGCAGACCTTCCACATACGGCCAGTCCAGCACGCGGCTGCCGACGCCTGGCATCTGCTTCTTGTCGGCCAGCGAAACGAATTCAACGAACTTCGCATTGCCGGTCGGTTCGGCCTTCTTGATGATTTCGGAAAGCGAGTAGCCGATCCATGGAATCACCATCGACCAGCCCTCCACGCAGCGCAGGCGGTACACGCGCTCTTCCAGCGGCGCCAGTTTAAGCAGGCTATCGAGATCCAGCGTGAATGGCTTCTTCACTTCGCCTTCGATGGACACGGTCCATGGCCGTGGGCGCAGCGTGCCGGCATAGTGCGCCGGGTCGCTCTTATCGGTACCGAACTCGTAGAAGTTGTTGTAGCTGGTCGCATCCTTGTACGCGGTCTGCTTTTCCATGGCCGACCAGGCGGGATTCAGCTTGGCGGCCAGCTTGGCGTTGCCGCCGCCCTGTGCGAAGGCCGAGTCCAGCAGGCCAGCACCGGCAATGGAGCCGACAGCCAGCTGTTTGATGAAGCTACGGCGCGACTCAAAAATCTCGCGCGGCGTGATTTCGGAGGAAAACGGCAGGTCGATGCCGTTGGGGCTACGTTTGATCAGCATGTCAACTCCGGATAAGTGTTCGGTTAGGACTTGGTCGTCCAGACACTTCAAACCTTACACCAATCCGGAATTCACATAATTACGTTGTGATTACAATTTGCCGTAGGAGTGCAAACCTGACAAGAACATGTTGACGCCCAGGAAAGCAAAGGTCGTCACCACCAGGCCCACCAGCGCCCACCACGCCGCCGCACGGCCGCGCAGGCCGGACATCAGGCGCATATGCAGCCAGGCCGCGTAGTTCAGCCAGACGATCAGCGCCCAGGTTTCTTTGGGGTCCCAGGACCAGTAGCCGCCCCAGGCCTCAGCCGCCCACAGCGCGCCCAGAATGGTGGCAATTGTAAAGAAGGCAAAACCGACCGAGATGGCCTTGTACATCACGTCGTCCAGCAGTTCCAGCGACGGCAGGCGGTCCGCCAGGTAGCCGTGGGACTTCAGCAGATAGGCCGACGCCACCATGGCCGCCAGCGCAAAGGTGCCATAGCCGATGAAGTTGGCCGGCACGTGAATCTTCATCCACCAGCTTTGCAGCGCCGGCACCAGCGGCTGGATGTCGGCCGCGCCGCGCGCCACCGTGTACCACAGCAGGAAGCCAATTGCCGCCGAGATCACCAGCAGCACGAAGGGACCCAGCTGGCGGGTCTGGTAATGCTGTTCGTAGTAGAGGTAGAACAGGGCAGTGATCAGCGAGAACAGGATGAACACTTCATACAGGTTCGAAATCGGGATATGGCCCACGTCCGTGCCGATCAGGTAGGATTCGTACCAGCGCACCAGCATGCCGGTCAGGCCCAGCACCACTGCGGCCCAGCACAGCTTGGAGCCGACCGAACCACCAAACGGCGAGCGCAGTACCAGGCCGCCGATGTAGAACAGCGTGGACAGGAAGAACATGGTGCTCATCCACAGGATCGCGGACTGGCTGGACAGCATGTACTTCAGGAAGAAGCGCGATTCCGCATTGGCCAGCTGGCCGTCGTAGAAGTGGACGCCGAAATAAGCCAGCAGGAAGGCCAGCGGCATCAGCCAGCGCACCGGCTTCCAGTGCCAGCCCAGCGCCGCAAAGGTCGGCACGGCTGCCACCAGGATGCTCTTCTCGTAATAATCCATAAAGGCGCCGAAGCGGTTCAGCGCATACAGCGCGCCCGCCAGCAGGGCCAGGGCGAACAGCCAGTCCAGTGCGCCCAGACGCTTGAAGTAGCCGGGCGCCTGCGTGTAAGTTTGGTTTTGCGTGATTTCCATCGTATCTCTCCGAAAACTGGCACTAGCTTACGCCGATTGCGGCAGCTTTTCCTTTAATTCCTTAAACTCTCTTTCAAAGTCCATGGTCCTGCGCTGAGTGCTCATGGCCATCAGGGCTTGCGCGCCCTCCCCGGCATCTTTCACCCATACCCACACGCGGCGCTCGCGGATGTAGAACATGGAGAACACGCCCAGCACCAGCAGCACGCAGCCGAGGTAGACCACCGTCTTGCCCGGCGAGCGCGTCACCTGGAACACGGACGCCTTGATCTGGGTGTAATCATCCAGCTGCAGATAGACCGGCGCGCCGTAGAAGAAGCTGTCCGACAAAGCATTGGTGGCCAGCTGCAGGAAGCGTGCGTGCTTCTCGTCCGGCGTGGGGCCTTGCTGGCCGGCCTGCTCGCGCATGGTCTGCCACAGTTCCCACATGGTGCCGTTCAAAATTTTCAGGAAGATGTCAGCGGCCTTGGTTTGCTCGGCTTGCGGCACTTTTTCCAGGAAGCGGCTGATGGCGACGAAGCCGGAGCCCTTGTCGTCGCCGGCGAAGATCTCCAGACCTTTCTGCGCCGATGCCTGCAGCTGGGCGCGCATGGCCTCGTTCGCATCCGGCATGGCGCGGCGGGAATAGCGCTCCGCGGCTTTGGCGCGCAGGGCTGGGTCCTGCACGGCGGCGCGCAGGCGCATCCACTCCTTGACGGTGTGCTCGTCGTCGGCCGGAATACGCAGGTAGCTGAACTGGTCGCCCGGATTGGTGCGCACGCCGGACAGGAAGATCTCGTCGCCGTCCAGGGTCACCGGCTGCATATAGTTCTGGTATTCGCGCGCCTGGCCGGTCTTGTCGCGCAGACGGTATTGCACGCTCGGGCCGACGTTCTTCAGGTTCTTGTTATTAGCGTTCTTGGCCGCGGAGCCGAGTTGTTTGTCCAGGCTGTGCGCGAAGGATTCGCTCAGGTTTTCGCCTTTGGTGACCGCACGCGCATCCTGCGAGCCTGTGTTCTCCACGTTGAAGGGACGGAAGTCCGACCACTCCACGGTGTAATCGTCATTCAGCTTGCTGGCGCCTCCCACTTCGCCCGCGATCTCGAACTTGTCGGCCTTGTCGCCCTTCATCGGGAAACCGCTCAGCTTCAGCTTGGAGCCGCCGTCTTCAAAACTGGACTGGTAGATGGCAACGCCTTTGTAGATCAAGGGCTTGTTCACCTCGATGGTGGCGGCCTTGGTTTCACCCGTCTCGTTATCGCGCACCACCACATCGCTGGCGAACAGCTTGGGCATGCCGGTGCTGTAGAAATCGATGTCGAACTTCTTCAGCTGGATGGAGAACGGCAGATCCTGCAGCAGCACGCCATCGGGACGCGGCAGGATCGCAGTATTGCCGGCCTGGCCTTCCGGCAGCGAGATATTGCCGCGGTAGGTCGGGTTGTGTACGCCCAGGCGATGCTTGGCCGGGATCTCGCTGATCAGGCCATTGCCGGCAAAGGCGCTTTTATCGAACAGCCATTGCTGGAAGCGGATCGGCACATCGGAATCGAGCATGCCGCCGATACAGATAATGACGATGGCACTGTGCGCAAAAATGTAGCCGAATTTATTGCCGGCACCGCGCTTGGCGGTGACCAGCGTGGCGCCGTCCTTGTCGACGATCTTGGCCGCATAGCCCGCGTGTTTCAGGCGCTCGGCAGTTTGCGCAGCCAGTGCCTGGCGCGCCAGCGGCGACTGCCACTGGTTCTTGTGGTGGAAGTTGTTGAGCGAAGCTTCGCGCACCTTCTCGCGCCAGCTGCGCATGTCCTTCAGCATCTTGGGCGTATTGTGGACGATGCACAGCGTGGTCGAAACCACCAGCACACCCATGATCGTCAGGAACCACCAGGACGAATAGATGGCGTACAGCCCCAGCTTGCCATACACCTCGGACCAGAACGGTCCGAACTGGTTGATATAGTCGGCTGCCGGTTTGCCCTGCTGCATGATGGTGCCGATGACCGAGGCAATCGCGATCATGGCGAGCAAGGCGATGGCAAAGCGCATCGAGGACAGCAGCTCGACGACTTCCGCCATGGGGCCGCGGCTATTGCGCAGCTGGATACCGGATGTGCTGGTGATGTTGCTCATGTGCAGGAAAAAATCAGGAGATTAACGCAAAAAAGGGCTGCCTGCTTGCGCGGGCCGCCCTTTTCATGTCTTAAGCCGCTTCGTACTGCGGCAGATAGCGATTACTTCAAGCCGGCCACGTAGTCGGCGACGGCTTTCATCTCGTCGTCGGACAGGCGCTTGGAGATGGTTGCCATCTCAGCGCTGTTCTTGCGGGCGCCGGACTTGAAACCGCTCAGCTGAGCGATGGTGTAGTCCTGGTGCTGGCCGCCGATGCGTGGATAGCGGGCTSGCATGCCGCCGCCGGAAGCGCCGTGGCAGGATGCGCAGGCAGGCACGTTCTTTTCAGCGATACCACCGCGGTAGATCTTCTTGCCCAGTTCGATGGTGTCTTTGTTCTTGGCAGCGCCCGGCTTCTGGGTCTGGTTGGACAGGTAGGCAGCGATATTGTGCTTTTCCTCTTCCGTCAGCATCTTGGCGTAGGTGGTCATCACCGGCTGGTTGCGGTTTGGCTCGGTGAAGTCCACCAGCTGCTTGTAGATGTAGGCTTCAGCCTGGCCAGCCAGCTTCGGGTTGGCCGAAATGGTCGAGTTACCAGCGGCGCCGTGGCAGGACACGCAAGCCGGCAGCCCGCGCGCTGCATCACCGTCGCCAAACAGGGTGGCGCCCTTGGCCGCATCAGCCTTTGGAGCGGCAGGTGCATGCGCTTCAGCAGCGGATGCGATACCAGAAACAGCCAGCAGTGCAACGAACAAGGATTTTACAAACGGTGAAAACGCACGATTCATTAAGACACCCTGAGACTAGTAATAAATTAGTGGTAAAGGATTCGCTGCCACCAGTGCCCGTAAATTAGGCAGAAGGGGCATGACAACAATTCGTAACCCCTTATTGTACAATAGCTTTCTAGCGTTTTTCCTTCCTTTGTTGCAATTTCTGTCCCATCCCATGTCCAAACTCTGGCAAGCCCGCTTTTTCACGACCGTAAACCATTTGCGCGACCTGCCACGCACTTCCGTGCCTGAAATTGCTTTTGCCGGCCGCTCAAATGCCGGCAAATCCACCGCAATTAATATTCTGTGCAATCAAAAAGGGCTGGCATTTGCGTCCAAAACGCCCGGCCGCACCCAGCATATTAATTTCTTTTCCGTTGGCGGCGCCCATGTGGCAATGCATCGCCATGATCCCGTTAAAGTCGATGAAATCCAATGCCTGATTGCCGACTTGCCGGGTTATGGCTACGCCGAAGTTTCTGGCGACGCGAAATTCCACTGGCAGCGTCTTCTCGGCGATTATGTGCAGCAGCGCGATCAGCTGGCGGCGCTTGTGTTGATGATGGACGCACGCCGCCCGTTCACCGAACTGGACCAGCAAATGATCGAATGGTTTGCCCCGACCGGCAAGCCGATCCACTGCATCCTGACCAAGGCGGACAAGCTGAACCGTAACGAATCCATCAACGTGCTGCGCCAGGCGAAAGCCAAGCTGGATAGCTACGTGGATGAAGACGGCGAAGGTTTCCCCTTCACCGTGCAATTGTTTTCCGCGCTTAAGCGCATCGGCATCGAGGAAGCGACGGCCAAGATTGAAGAGCTGGCCGGCCTCAATGACGCGCCGGACGCATCCACCCCAACTGAAACGGAATGACGAATGATTACGCCTGACTTCCCAGCAATCCGCATGCGCCGCATGCGCCGCGATCCCTTCTCCCGCGCCCTGATGCGCGAGAACATGGTGACCGCTTCCGACCTGATCTACCCGGTGTTCATTCTCGACGGCGCCAACCGCCGCGAGCCGGTGGCCTCCATGCCGGGCGTGGAGCGGGTGTCGGTCGACCTGCTGATGAAGGTGGCGGAAGAGTGCGTGGCGCTGGGCATTCCCGTGCTGGCCCTGTTCCCGAATATCGACGCGTCGCTGAAAACGCCGGATGGCATCGAAGCCGCCAATCCGGAAGGCCTGGTGCCGCGCGCCGTGCGCGAACTGAAGAAGCATTTCCCTCAGCTGGGCATCATGACCGACGTGGCGCTGGACCCGTACACCAGCCACGGCCAGGATGGTCCGATCGACGACAACGGCTATGTGCTGAACACCGAAACCACCGAGCTGCTGGTGCGCCAGGCATTGACCCAGGCGGAAGCCGGCGTGGACATGGTGGCGCCGTCCGACATGATGGATGGCCGCATCGGCTATATCCGCGCGGCGCTGGAAGAGAAGAACCTGATCCACACCCGCATCATGGCTTACTCGGCCAAGTACGCCTCCGCCTTCTACGGCCCCTTCCGCGACGCGGTGGGCTCGGCAGGCACGCTGGGCAAGGCCGACAAGATGACTTACCAGATGGACCCGGCCAACAGCAACGAAGCGCTGCGCGAAGTGGCGCTGGATATCGCTGAGGGTGCGGATATGGTGATGGTCAAGCCCGGTATGCCGTACCTGGATATCGTGCGCCGGGTAAAGGATGAGTTCAAGGTGCCGACCTTCGCTTACCAGGTGTCCGGCGAATACGCGATGCTGAAAGCCGCCGCGCTCAACGGCTGGCTGGATCACGACAAGGTGATGATGGAGTCGATGCTGGCTTTCAAGCGCGCCGGCGCGGATGGTGTGCTGACTTACTTTGCGCTGGATATCGCGCGCAAGCTCAAGGCAACGGCCTGAGCGCATGCACGGCGGATCGATGATCCGCCCTACGAAAAAAAAACGCCGCGAATTTCGCGGCGTTTTTTTTATGCGCTGAGGCCTTTGACCACGTGCTTCGCATCCTGCCGGTTGCGCAGAATCTGCGGCATCAGCGAACCGCCGATCATGCCCGCAAAGGCTGCCAGCAAACCAGCCAGCTGGCCCGGGAAGTGCGTACCCAGATCCGACAGCTGCGGGAAAAAAATAATCCAGGTCGCAATCCCCGCACCCAGCGAGAAAATGGCCCCCTGCGTGGTCGAACGCTTCCAGTACAGCCCCATCACCAGCGGCACAAAGGCGCCCACCAGCGTCACCTGGTACGCGCTGGACACCAGATCGTAAATCGACGTGCCCTTCATCGCCACCGCGTAAGCCAGCACCAGCGCGGCAAAGATCACGATGGTGGTCCGCATGGCCAGCAGTTGCTGGCGGTCGCCCATGCCCGGCCGCAGGTTCTTCAGGATGTTCTCAACAAAGCTGGTGGAAGGCGCCAGCAGCGTCGCCGACGAAGTCGACTTGATCGCAGACAGCAGCGCGCCAAAGAACAGGATCTGCATGATCAGCGGCATGCGGGTCAGCACGAAGGTCGGCA
Organism: Pseudoduganella sp. RAF53_2; assembly: GCF_052113985.1. NCBI lineage: Bacteria > Pseudomonadati > Pseudomonadota > Betaproteobacteria > Burkholderiales > Oxalobacteraceae > Pseudoduganella > Pseudoduganella sp. RAF53_2. The sequence continues at coordinate 8,518 of NZ_JBFRDW010000163.1, forward strand.
GCAGGCGCTGGTAATCGTTCTTCGCCAGCTCCATCGCGTGGTCGCCCATCACGATCACGGCACAGGCCACGATGAACATCGGCACAAAGGCAAACACGATATAGGAAGCGCCGCCGATCATCGCGCCGGTGCGCGCAGTCGGCGCGTTCTTGGCGGACATCACGCGCTGGAACACGTCCTGCTGCGGAATGGAACCCAGCATCATGGTCACGCCGGCGCCGACAAACATGGCGATGTCGGTAAAGGTTGCCGGCGGCAGGAAATTCCACAGATGGCTGTCGGTCGCCATGGTCAGCACCTTGCCGGTGCCGCCGGCCAGGTCAGCCGAGAAGAAAGCAATCACGGACAGGCCCAGCACCAGCACGATCATCTGGATGAAGTCGGTCCATGCCACCGCCAGGAAGCCGCCCACCACCACGTAGATCAGCACGGCCAGCGTGCCCACGATCATGCCCGCGGTTTCGGACATGGCGCCATTGGTCAGTACCGAGAACACCAGGCCCAGCGCGGTGATCTGCGCCGCCACCCAGCCAAGGTAGGAAATAATGATGGCCACCGAGCAGAACACTTCGATGCCCTTGCCGAAACGCTGGCGGTAAAAGTCGCCGATGGTCAGCAGGTTCAGCTTGTACAGGCGGGCCGCGAAGAACATGCCGACCAGGATCAGGCAGGTGCCGGCGCCAAACGGGTCTTCGATCAGCGCGTTCAGCCCGCCCTGCACGAATTTGGCGGGAATGCCCATCACGGTTTCCGCGCCAAACCAGGTGGCGAAGGTGGTGGTCACGACCATGATCAGCGGCAGGCTGCGGCCGGCCACGGCGAAGTCGGTGGTGTTCTTGATCCGCGTTCCTGCCCACACGCCCAGGGCAAGCGTACCCAGCAAATACAGTACGACAAAAGAAATCAGCGTGACGTTCATCTCAGTTAAGTGCTCCAGCCAGTGTGCAAAAATTTTGGGCGATTATAGCGGCAGAACTGTGCTGGAACTACGTCAGATGCAAGAAAAAGGTCGCAGTGACAACACTTTTTTAGCGCAGCTTGCCGTAGCCCGGGAAGAACTCCTGCAGCAGGAAAGCCTGCAGCTCCGGCTCGTCTTCCTTGCGCGCACTCATTGGCACATTTCGGCCAAGGCGGTGCGATTCCCAGACGAAGTCGCCTGGCTTTTCCTTGCGGATCATCTCGATCATTTTCTTCACGATTGCCGTTTCAATATCCTTCTCCCCGCCCTGGTCCACATGCACTTGCTGCGACCAGTTGCGCTTGAAGTTGGAGCTGAAACCACGGAACTTGATTTCGGCGCTGTTGAAGGTCTTGTCGGTGACCTGGAAGATACCGCCGGTATCGTTGCGCTCACCGTTCGCGTTACGGCCCTGGGCGCCCATGATGTTGGCGCGGGCGCGGTTCAGCGCGGCCTGGGCTTCGCTTTCTGCGGCGGAAGGCTGGGTCGGCTG
>NZ_JBFRDW010000164.1:0-9937 GCF_052113985.1 Pseudoduganella sp. RAF53_2
GTGTCGGTCGAGGTCACCGTCAGCGGAATCTTCTTCTGCGACAGGTCGATGTACAGATAGGTACGGGCCGACAGGTTGTATTCGTAGCCGACCGACACTTGCTTGGTCTTCAGCTGGCCATCCGGCTTCTTCTGGCCGTAGCCAAACAGGATCTTGCCCGGGCCCAGGTTATAGTTGGCGCCCAGCACCCAGGCATCGATGGTGTCGTTGACGGCGACGATATGGCCCAGGTCCTGTTTGCCGTAGCTGGCCATCAGTTTCAGGTCCGGCATCGGGCGATAGAAGGCGCCGACCGACCACCATTTCACTTCCACCGCGTTGCGCTCGGCGCCCACATAGACCGAGTAGCGCGGCAGGGTGCTGCCGGTGTCGGTATAGGTCGCGCTGACGGAGTAAGGGTTGGCGGACGCCAGGGAGCCGACCGGATACTGCGGCGCGGCAGCTGTGCCGCGGCCGATGAGGGCAGTCGCCAGGCCGTTGTTTTCCTTGGCGGCCCAGTTCAGGTTCAGCTGGAAGCCGTTCCAGACGGGCGTGTTGTACCAGACTGCGTTGGCGAAGCGGTTGCCGGAGTTGCCGGCCACACCCAGCGGGTCGGAACCGGAGCCGGCCAATGCCGTGCGGTAGCCTGCAACCATCAGGTCGGTCTGGAAACCGGCCTGGTTCGGCATACCGGACCAGGGTTCGTAGGCGATGGTGGTTTCCTGCAGCGCGGTCAGAGCGCGGCCCAGGCGGACGGTACCGAAGCCGCCCTGCAGGCCGACCCGGCTCTGGCCCTGGAACAGCGGACGCGACACGCCTTCGATCGTGCCGGTATCAGGCTCGAAGCGGATTTCGAGCTGGAACAGCGCCTTCAGACCGCTGCCCAGATCTTCCACGCCGCGGAAGCCCAGTTTGTTGTTGTCGCGTTTGCCTTCGAGGACGGCAGTGTTGGCGGAATTGGTGGTCTTATTGATACCGGCATCCAGCGTGCCATAGATAGTGACGGACGATTGTGCGAAAGCTGCGCTACTGAAGGCGCCCATCAAGGCCAGGGCCACTAAGGATTTCTTCATCGTTCTTTCCTTTATAAGTATGTCGGTCAGATCCACGTGCGTCTCATACACTCGGATGAAGAAACCTTAATGCGAGGCTTCGTCAACCGCGCGGTATTGGTCGATTATGGTCACGCTTATTGGTCTAAAGCGACGGAATTGTCCGAACTTGTTGTATTTTTGAAACGCTYAACAGGCTGCTCATGTGGCCACTTCAACCTCTAATTTCCGATATGTAAGGTAGCCGAAAGCTGGGGCTGTCACATTTGTCATAAATCAAAGAAACAGTGAGTTGTATGCGTCATACAAACAGGCGCATCGCTACACTGGACTGCAGCCTTTTCTTGGAACCGGAATAGTTAGTGGAACGATGGCGAATCGTGAAGAGCTAGTTATTATCAGGGGGGCACGGTCGGGAKACGCTTCATGCCAACTGGCGCTGGGCAAGCTGTATTTGTTCGGCGGCGCCAGCCTGCCCCGCAACCCGCCGACGGCATTGCACTGGTTGTGCCGCGCCGCCGGGCAGGGCATGACCGAAGCCTGGCAACTGGTCGGCCGCCACATTTCCTTTGAACATGCAAGGAACTGCCGCGATCTCGCGCTGCCGCTGTATGCGCGCGCGGCCGCGGCGGGCGAATTGCAGGCGCTGCTTGTGCTGGCCGAACTGCTGCTGGAGCCCGGCCCGGCGTTGGAAGGCGAGGCGGAATGGCGCGGCATCGCACACGGCTTGCTGGCGAAGCAGCCGGGGCCGCGCGCCCAGCACTTGCTGGCGCGGCTGGAGCCTGTCGCCGCGCCAGCGCCGCCAGCGCCGCAGCGGCTGGCGGATACGGGCATCGACGCACACGCTTTGCCGCAGGACGTCTCGGACGCCGAACTGGCACGCCAGCGCGAGCAAGCGGCACAGGCCGGCGACCGCACGGCGCAGCTGGCGCTCGGGCTGGCGCTGGCGCGCATGAACACGGATGGCGACCGCGTCGATCCCGGCGAGAGCACGGTCAACTTCAAGCGCGCCTTGCGCTGGCTGGCGCGTGCGGGCGAGCAGGGCCTAGCGGATGCGTGGTTCGCGATGTCGCGTATTTATACCCGCCCCGAATTTTCCCAGCGCAGCTTGCGCGATGCCCAGGCTTGTCTGGAGCGCGCGGCCGACATGGGCCACAGCGGCGCGCAGCTGGAGTGCGGCATCCACGCCTGGCGTGCACGGCGCGGCGATGAACAGAACGATGTGAAGGCAGCGTACTGGCTGCAGAAGGCGGCCGCGCAAGGCAGTGCGGAGGCGCAAGCGGCGCTGCAACGCATTGCGCCGTCGCCGGAGCCGTCGGGCTGGGCGGAATCTTTGCTGCCGCAGCTCACGCGCGAGCTGTTGTCCAGCCAGCCTTTGCTGGCGGCGCGCATCGAGCTGGCCGCGATGTTCCGGCTGACCAGGGCTGAAGCGTTGTTATTGGATGTGAAGACGGCCGACCACGGCCATTGCCTGGTGGTCGATATTCGCGCCTAYTACGGGCGCAGCAAGCGCCGCCTGGTGCTGGTGCGCAGCGCCCAGCAAAGACAGGCGCTCGATCGCATCGTGCGCCTGTTCGAGCAGGTGGACTGCAGTCCCGCCGGGCCGGAAGGCAATTACCGCCAGCGGCTGTACCGCTTCAAGACCTGGGTCATGTCCGCCGTCAGCGACGAACTCGCCGCCGCATGAATCGGCGGGTCGATGACCCGCCCTACGGTAGCAGCGTAGGACGGATCATTGATCCGCCATCGCTCAGACCGTGATTTCGCCTTCGAAGACGGTGACGGCCGGCCCGGTCAGATACACCGGCTCGCCTTCGCCCGCCCACGCAATCGACAACTGGCCGCCGCGGGCATCCACGCGCACAGGGGAATCGAGCAGTCCGCGCCGGATGCCCGCCACCACGGCCGCGCAAGCGCCCGTGCCGCAAGCCAGCGTCTCGCCCGCGCCGCGCTCGAACACGCGCAGCTTGATGTGCTGGCGGTTCATGACCTGCATGAAGCCCGCGTTCACGCGCTTGGGGAAGCGGGTGTGATGTTCGATCAGCGGACCGGTCAGCTCCACCGGCGCGGTTTCCACATCCGCCACCACCTGCACGGCATGCGGATTGCCCATCGAGACAGTCGACACTTCCACCGTCTCGCGGTTGCCGCCCAGTTCCAGCACCAGCGGCCACAGCGTATCGCGGCCCTGCGCACGGCCCTGCAGGCCTTCCGGATCAAACGGCACCAGCGCCGGTTCCAGCACGGGCGCACCCATGTCCACGGTCACGCTGCCATCATCTTCCAGGCGCGGCGCAATCACGCCGGACAAGGTTTCCACTGAAATCTTGCGCGCCGAAGTCAGGCCTTTTTCGGATACGAACTTGACGAACGCGCGCGCGCCATTGCCGCACTGTTCCACTTCGCCGCCGTCGTTATTGAAAATGCGGTAGCGGAAATCGCAGCCGGGCACGGCGGATTTTTCGACCACCAGCATCTGGTCCGCGCCCACGCCAAAACGGCGGTCGGCCAGGGATTTCCACTGTTCAGGCGAGAAGTCGATCTGCTGATTGATGGCGTCGATGACCACGAAGTCGTTGCCAGCGCCATGCATCTTGGTGAATTTGAGCTTCATTTGATATCTGAGTAGAAGGACGGTTCGCCATTGGGACGCGTCTTGAATCGTTTGTGCGTCCAAAAATATTCCGCTGGCGCCTCGCGCACACGCTCTTCGATGAATTCGTTCATGCGGCGGGTGGCGGCCACCATATCGGTACCAGGATAATTCTCCCACACCGGATAGAATTTGACGCGCCAGCCTTGATAATTTGGCAGGAAAGTAGCAATTACCGGCACCACTTGCGCGCCGGCCGCCGCTGCAATGCGGGCCGTGGCGGTCAACGTGGCGGCGGGAATGCCGAAGAAGGGTACGAATTCCGCGTCCTTTTCGCCGAAGTCCATGTCGGGCAGCATGAAGTAGGGCAGATGTTCTTTCATCGCGCGCAGGATGGGCTTGATGCCGTCGTTGCGGGTGAACAGCTTGACCGGTTTGAAGCGGGCGCGGCCAGCGCGCAGCTGCTCGTCGAACACCGCGTTCTTCTGCGGCGCGTACATGGAGGAAGCGCTCGCTTCCATTGCAATCGAAGCGCCGCCCACGTCCAGACAGACGAAGTGCGGGCACAGCATGATGGTCGGTTTTCCGGTCAACAGCGCAACGGGAACTTCACCCGGCGGCATGCCGGCGCTGGTTTCGATCCTGATCAGGCGGCGCAGGCGCTTTTCGGAGGCCCACCACAGGATGCCGCGGTCCAGCACGCTGCGCGAATACGCCTGGAAGTGAGCGAGCGCCAACTTGCGGCGTTCGGCTTCGGACATTTCCGGCATGGCCAGGCGCAGATTGATCAGGGCGATCTTGCGGCGCGGCGTCATGATGTAGAACAGCAGGAAGCCGATCCCGTTACCGAGGCGGCCGAGGACCGGCAGAGGCAGCCAGTGCATCAGCCACATGAAACCCAGCAGAAGCTTCATGCCGCCTCCTGCTGCGAAGGTGCGGCCACGCCGGCCGGCACCTTGTAGCGGTTATAGCTCCAGTAATACTGGGCAGGGCAGCGCGCGATCAGCTTTTCCATTTCGGAGTTGATGGAGCGGGCCTGGGCGGCAGTGTCGCCTTCCAGCGAACCTTCGAAAGGCACGAAACGGACGGTGAAGCCTTTGCCGGACGGCAGGCGCTCGGCGTAGACGATGATGACCACCGCATCGCCCAGCTGCGCCATCTTGGCCGGCAGGGTCATGGTGTAAGCGCTGCGGCCGAAGAAGTCGGCCCACACGCCTTCACCTTCCTGCGGCACCTGGTCGGGCAGCAGGCCGATCGGCTGGCCCTTCTTCAAAAACTTGGCCAGCTGGCGCACGCCGCTCATCGTGGCCGGCGCCAGCAGCAGATTCTTGCGCGCGCGGGCGCCTTCGACCAGCGGCTTCAGGGCAGCCTGGCGCGGCGGACGGTACATCACCATCAGCTCGGTGCGGTGGGCGATTTCCTGCGCCGTGATTTCAAAGCAGCCCAGGTGGGGAGTCAAAAATACAATGCCGCGGCCGGCATCCAGATTCTTTTGGACCAGTTCCCAATTTTCGATGTTGGCGCTGCGCGACACGCGGTCGGGATTTGCGCACCAGATAAATGGCAATTCGGCGATGGCTTTACCCGCTTCGGATACAGCCTGGTGCAAATGTGTGGAAAAGCCGGCTTGGGCCATGTTAGCCTGCATGCGGCGGCGATGAGAGGGGGAAAGCGCATAAACTATCCAGCCCAGCCCTACGCCGAGTGCGTGCAGAACAGGCAAGGGAAATATTGAAAAGAAACGGAAAATGCGTAACAGCATGAATATGTTTATAAGAGCAAAAGCTAGCGTTGCTCTAGCCAAAAATTTTTTAAGAAGCGTAAAATACCACGTTAGGTATGAACCGCCGAGTTAATCAGACAACTTGCGAGGCGGAATATAAATTTCGCTAAAGCGTCGCAAGCTGTGTTAGTTTTGCGACAATGTTATTTGAACAAAACTAAGGAGCTTGCGATGTCTAATGACTACCTGTTCACCTCTGAATCCGTTTCCGAAGGCCATCCCGACAAAGTCGCGGACCAGATTTCGGACGCCATCCTCGACGCCATCCTGGCGCAAGACCCAAAAGCTCGCGTAGCTGCTGAAACCCTGTGCAACACCGGTCTGGTGGTGCTGGCCGGCGAAATCACGACCCACGCGAACGTGGATTATATTCAAATCGCCCGCGAAACCATCAAGCGCATCGGCTATGACAACACCGAATACGGCATCGACTACAAAGGTTGCGCCGTGCTGGTGGCTTACGACAAGCAATCTCCTGACATCGCTCAGGGCGTGGACGAAGGCGCCGGTATCGACCTGGACCAGGGCGCCGGCGACCAGGGCCTGATGTTCGGCTACGCTTGCGACGAAACCCCGGAACTGATGCCGGCTGCGATCTACTACGCACACCGTCTGGTGGAGCGCCAGTCCCAGCTGCGCAAGGATGGCCGCCTGCCATGGCTGCGTCCTGATGCGAAGTCCCAGGTCACCCTGCGCTACGTGAACGGCCGTCCGGTGTCGGTGGACACCGTGGTGCTGTCGACCCAGCACGCGCCGGAAATGACCCACAAGCACATCGAAGAAGCGGTGATCGAAGACATCATCAAGCCGGTGCTGCCGCGCGAGTGGCTGCAGGACACCAAGTTCCTGGTCAACCCGACCGGCCGTTTCGTGATCGGTGGCCCACAGGGCGACTGCGGCCTGACCGGCCGTAAGATCATCGTCGACACCTACGGCGGTGCAGCGCCGCACGGCGGAGGCGCCTTCTCCGGCAAGGACCCGTCCAAAGTGGACCGTTCCGCTGCCTACGCCGCCCGTTACGTTGCGAAGAACATCGTGGCCGCCGGTCTGGCGCGCCAGTGCCAGGTGCAGGTGTCGTACGCGATCGGCGTGGCACGTCCGATCAACATCACCGTGTACACCGAAGGCACCGGCGTGATCTCTGACGAGAAAATCGCAGAACTGGTGCACGAGCACTTCGACCTACGTCCGAAAGGCATCGTGCAGATGCTGGACCTGCTGCGCCCGATCTACCAGAAGTCCGCCGCCTACGGCCACTTCGGCCGCGAAGAGCCGGAATTCACCTGGGAGCGTACCGACAAGGCAGGCGTCCTGCGCGCGGCTGCCGGCTTGAAGTAAAACCCTAAGACCGGGTCAGACCCAAGGGTCTGACCCGGGGCCTGATCCATAGCGCTTAGCGTGCCAGGCCGGGGATGGCTGCCAGTCTGGCGCGCATGTTTTTCGCGACATCGGCGCTGTTGCGGCGGTTGTGGGCGTGCTTCAGCACAAACAGGCTGCGGCGGGCAGGACTTAACTCGAAATATTCCTTCAGCTCGGCATGCACGGCGCGCTCGATCTCACGATCGCGCACCAGGCCGTGTGCGGCCATGCGCTCTTCCCACCATTGCGGTGTGGCCCACACCAGGTGGCCGTGCTTGGGCCAGCCTTTTTCATCGCAGTCGAGCTGGCGGAAGAAGCCGTTGTCGCTTTCCAGCCACGAGCGGACATAGATTTCGAAGTCCTGTCCAAACACTTCGTCTGAGCCGAACATCGGCGAATTGAGGTAGAAGTAGCCGTCCTCGTCAATCAGCTCAGCCAGCCGCGCCAGGTACAGGTCGAACTTGACGGGATTGAGGTGCTCGATRATGTCCATCGCCAGTACCACGTCGAACTTGCCGGACACGGGTGCCGATAGCAGGTCGCCAAAAATCATGTGGTCGCGCACGTTCGGGAATGCCAGCATGAATGCTAGATGGCTGACATCAAGCCCGGTCACATCAATGCCGCTTTGCTCCAGCAAGCTGAGCACACCGCCCGTAAAGCAACCGATTTCCATGCACCTGCGTGCGCCCAGTCCCTGCGCGATAGCGGCGGTGACGTGCTGGTCCAGGCCAATCCCCGCACCCCAAACACCGGGCATATCGTAGTAGCGGTGGCGCACGATCAGCGATTCCATGAAGTTGAAATCGGCGTCTTCGAAAGCGTTATAGAGCACCATGGGAACACCCGCGAGCGAATCTTCGCGCACGAACCGATCCGGATACAGCTGCGTGAGATCGGGCAGCTCGCGCCCAGGAATAAGCTGGCGAATCATGCGCATGCTGAATTCGCTGGAGCCAATCATCGATTGCATCGCCTCATCGATCGGTTTGCCCAATTCAAATGCCTGCGTCAAATTGGTCAGGCCATGCGCATCGGGAGCTCTGCCTAGAATGCCGGTGTAGAGGGCGGAGGCAACATCCGCTGCCGAAAATTGCCCGGTTCCGTTATGCGGCGAGTTGCGCATGCGCCAGCGCGCAAATTTCAGGAACAGCTGTGGTGCGGCAGTCAGTCCGGTCATAGTCGTTGTGCGCGATGCAAAAAAAATAACTTGGGCAGTATGCCATAGTTTTTCGGCACTGGGATCGTGCTACAATCCATACCCCCGAGGAGCGCTGCGACGGACCGTTCAGGTTTGCCAGGCTCGGAACTTCAACACCGCGCTCACGTTACTTTTTTCAACCAATGAAAGGAGGGCGTGATGAACGCCGTACTCAAAGATTCCCACGATTACATCATCGCCGACATCGGYCTGGCTGCCTGGGGCGAAAAAGAGATCAAGATCGCGGAAACCGAAATGCCTGGCCTGATGGCCATCCGCGAAGAATTCGCTGCTGCTCAGCCGCTGAAAGGCGCGCGCATCACCGGCTCGCTGCACATGACCATCCAGACCGCGGTGCTGATCCGCACCCTGGAAGCACTGGGCGCGCAAGTGCGCTGGGCGTCTTGCAACATCTACTCCACCCAGGACCACGCTGCTGCCGCTATCGCCGCGGTAGGCACTCCGGTGTTCGCCGTGAAAGGCGAAACCCTGGACGAATACTGGGAATACACCCACCGCATCTTCGAATGGCCAGGTGAAGGCGTGTACTCCAACATGATCCTGGACGACGGCGGCGACGCAACCCTGCTGCTGCACCTGGGCGCCCGCGCCGAGAAGGATATCTCCGTGCTGGCCAATCCAGGCTCGGAAGAAGAAATCTGCCTGTTCAACTCCATCAAGGCCCACTTGGCCAAGGACGCGACCTGGTACTCCAAGCGTCTGCCGCAAATCCTGGGCGTGACCGARGAAACCACCACSGGCGTGCACCGCCTGTACCAGATGCACAAGGAAGGCAAGCTGGCCTTCCCGGCAATTAACGTGAACGACTCCGTCACCAAGTCCAAGTTCGACAACCTGTACGGCTGCCGCGAGTCCCTGGTGGACGGCATCAAGCGCGCAACCGACGTGATGGTGGCTGGTAAGATCGCCGTGATCGCCGGCTACGGCGACGTGGGCAAGGGTTCCGCGCAAGCAATGCGCGCCCTGTCCGCACAGGTCTGGGTTACCGAGATCGACCCGATCTGCGCTCTGCAGGCTGCAATGGAAGGCTACCGCGTGGTGACCATGGATTACGCTGCTGAACACGGCGATATCTTCGTGACCTGCACCGGCAACTACCACATCCTGACCGAAGCGCACATGCTCAAGATGAAGGACCAGGCCATCGTCTGCAACATCGGCCACTTCGACAACGAGATCGACGTTGCGGCACTGAAGAAGTACCAGTGGGAGAACATCAAGCCGCAGGTGGATCACGTGATCTTCCCGAACGGTAAGCGCATCATCCTGCTGGCGGAAGGCCGTCTGGTGAACCTGGGCTGCGGCACCGGCCACCCGTCTTACGTGATGTCGTCCTCCTTCGCTAACCAGACCATCGCGCAGATCGAACTGTTCGCCAACACCAAGCAGTATCCGGTCGGCGTGTACACCCTGCCGAAGCACCTGGACGAGAAGGTCGCCCGCCTGCAGCTGAAGAAGCTGAACGCGCAGCTGACCACTCTGACCGAAGAGCAGGCCGYGTACATCAACGTGAAGGTCGAAGGCCCTTACAAGCCTGAACATTATCGTTACTAATCGGCGCCGCTGCGGTCATCCGCAGCCATAGGCCCAACCCGGTGTCCGGCACATCGTGCCGGACACCAGCCTTCCAAGGTTTCCAAAAATGCGTTTGGTCCTTACCTGGATAATCAATGCCGCGGCCCTGTTTGCCGTGCCTTACCTGATRCATTCCGTCGATGTCACAAGCATCGGCGCCGCCCTGGTTGCAGCCCTCTTGCTCGGCCTGGTGAATACCCTGATCCGCCCGCTGCTGCTGTTGCTGACGCTGCCCGTTACCGTGCTGACGCTTGGCCTGTTCATCTTCGTCATCAATGGCCTGATGTTCTGGCTGGTGGCGCAACTGGTGAGCGGCTTCCACGTGGACAGCTTCGGGTCGGCGATTCTCGGCGCGCTGCTGTACAGCGTGATCT
>NZ_JBFRDW010000165.1:0-9912 GCF_052113985.1 Pseudoduganella sp. RAF53_2
AGGGGTCGTTCGAGACCAGGACGTTGATAGGTCAGGTGTGGAAGTGCAGTAATGCATTAAGCTAACTGATACTAATTGCCCGTACGGCTTGTCCCTATAACCTTGCCGGTTATGCGCACTTGCCTGTGTTTGAATGATTGAGTTTTACCCTGCTTACTTCTTCCAGATTTAGTGTGACGCCGCAGTGCGCGGCGACATACGTACAAGTTATGCTTGATGACCATAGCAAGTCRGTCCCACCCCTTCCCATCCCGAACAGGACCGTGAAAYGACTTTGCGCCGATGATAGTGCTGCAACCAGTGTGAAAGTAGGTTATTGTCAGACTAAGTAATAAGAAAAGCCCGCTTGGCATGTGCCAGCGGGCTTTTTTGCTTTCAAACCCACGGCAGAAACAGGTGCCTGCCACGCCGTGGCAGGCACCAGGTTTTGGCCTCGGGTTTTGTTTTTTAGTCATCAGCTTGTCATTCTGACTTCGTATGCTGCGCCTTTTAACCAGAAGGACAGCCATGAAGCTCCCACGCCTCTCTCCCCTTGCACTTGCACTCGCACTGGCCGCTTGCGGCGGCAGCGACAATAACGATACGCCAGCACCACCGGCCAAGACCCAAATCAGCGGCGTCTTCCTGGACGGTGCGGTTGAAGGCGCGGACTATGTCGCCGGCACTTCGGCTAAAGCTGCAACGGGTTCGAAAGGCGAATTCACGTGCTCCGCCGGTGATTCGGTGAGCTTCAGCATTGGCGGTATCGCTTTGGGTAGCGCTAGCTGCGCCGCCACCATCACCCCGCTGCAGCTGGCTGGCGTGACCGATGTGAAGGATGCGAAAGTCGTCAATCGCCTGATGGCGCTGCAGCTGCTGGATGACGACAATGATCCATCCAATGGCATCAAGATCACCGCCGATGTGAAGACCTCGATGGCCAGCAAGAGCGCCGACTTTGGCGCGGCCGGCACGGACTTCAACAAAGCCTTCGCCACCACGCTGGCTGCTGCCGGCACCAAGTACGCCGCACGCACCGTCGATGATGATCGCCGCGCGCTTGTGCGCGAGCACTTCGAAGACACGCTAGCCTCCAAGGTTGGCACACCGGCTCCGGAATCCTTCACGCAAGGCGATGTGGCCGTGACCGTCACGCGCTACCAGATGCAGGCGGCGAACAGTTTCTACATTCCATACGAAGGCAGCAACGCCAAAGTGAAGGAAGACTTCCCGCTCGGCTTCCTGCCTTCGTACGGTTCTTCGCTTGCATTCAAGGGCACCAATGCCAACGGTGACCTGGAGTTCTACGGCTTGACCGACCGCGGCCCGAACGGCGATGGTCCTAATATTCCCRCACTGACCGGCACCGGCACGATCGCTGCCAAGATCTTCCCTTCGCCGAGCTTCACGCCATCGATCGGCGTGATCACGGTTGGCAAGAGCGGTGCCGTGCTGACTTCGACCTTGCCAATCAAAGTCTCTTCGGCTGTGAACAGCAATGGCCTGGTTCTCCCTGCCGGTACGCTGGGTAACTCGGCCGAAGTGCCGCTGCAGGACGCCATGAAGTACGACGCAAACAGCAAGGCCAACTTCAGCCTGAACGGCCTGGATACCGAAGCCATTGTGCTCGACAAGAAGCGCAATGTGCTGTGGATCTCCGATGAATACGGCCCGTTCATCGTGAAGATTGATCCGGCCACCGGCATCATCCAGTCCCGTTATGCGCCAGGCAGCGGCCTGCCTGCCATCTTCGCCAAGCGCCGCTCCAACCGCGGCATGGAGGGTCTGACGCTCGACACGACCACCGACAAACTGCACGGCTTCCTGCAAAGCCCACTGACCGATGGCAGCGCACCGTACAGCGTGACCGGCAAGAGCGAGCAGATCGAACGCTTTGCTCGTTTCACCCGCTGGGTCGAATTCGATCCGACCACTGGCGCCACGACCAGAATGTTCGCCTACCCGCTTAACGGCGCCGACTACGCAGACGGCCGCACCGGCAACGCCAAACTGGGCGACGTCGCTGCACTGGGCAACGGTAAATTCATCGTGATTGAACAGGGCGCTGCGCCAAGCGGCAAAGTGTTCAATAAGTTGATGCTGATCGAAATCGGCAGCGCGACTGACATCAACGCCGCCGCCTTCAACCCGGCCACCTCCGACCTGGAAAAAAGCTCGATGGGCGCGGTGGCTGTGAACGGCGCGGACTGGACCAAAGTGGTCACGCTGAAAAAGACCCAGCTGCTCGACCTGAACGCCGTCGGCTGGCTGGCTGAAAAAGCGGAAGGCCTGACCGTGGTTGATGCCAACACCATCGCGCTCGCGAACGACAACGATTTCGGTCTGAAGACCAAGATCTTCACCCCATCCGGCGACGCCGTGGCCGATGCCGACGTCACCAAGTGCAATGTGGATGCGAACGGCGTGATCATCACCAGCACTTCCGCAGGCTGCAACGCTGCCAACAGCATTCGCGTGGCGCGTGGCGATGACAAAGAACGCCCAAGCCGTATCTGGCTGATCAAGTTCGGCAAGGCGCTGACCAGCTACTAAGCCAGCTGCTCCCAGCTCAAACCGAAGCGGGCCAGGTACTTCTTCAAACGGTCCGCATCGTTAGGCTTTGCCTTGCTCTGGCGCGAGACGGAATACAGCTTCCGTCCCGCGTCAGACATGGACTTGGACTGGGCACACACGTCCACCACCGCTTGCAATTGCAGGCGATCAAACAGATCGAGCTGGGAGAGCGAATCTTCGTCCAGCAGATCTTCCAGCGAACTGCCGCGCGATGCCGCCGGCGTGATAGGCCGCCATTGATGCTGCAGGCGGGCGATTTCCTTTTCCGCGACTGGCGCCGTGATCCGGCCTGCTTCGGCCAGTGTCGCCATGCGCGTGACAGACGCTGATAGTTCACGGAAGTTGCCGTTCCATTGCGCATCCGCGGAAACAGCGAAGCGCATGAAGCGCTCGCGTGCCTCTTTATTGAAGCGCACCATGCTGCCATTCTCCGCGCCGAATTCGGTCAACAGATAATCCAGATTAGGTTCGATGTCTTCTGGCCGGTCGCTGAGGCGCGGCAGGGAGTAGTTCCACAAATTAATCCGCGCGTAGAGATCCTCGCGGAAGCGTCCTGCGGCCACTTCGGCCGCCAGATCGCGATTCGTGCCGGCGATGAGCTGGAAGTCGCTTTTCACCTCGTGGTCGCCGCCCATCGGCAGGAAGCGCTTTTCTTCGACTGCCTTGAGCAGCATGGCTTGCTCATCCAATCCCAGCTCGCCGATTTCGTCGAGGAAGAGCAAGCCTTTGTGCGCCGTGCGCAGCAAGCCGGGACGGTCGGAAGCCGCGCCCGTAAAGGCGCCTTTTACGTGCCAGAACAAGGTCGACCCAGCGCCATCGCCGTGCAGCGTGGCGCAATTGATCTCAACGAACTGCCCATCGAGTTGATGCCGCGCCTTCTTCAGTTCAAAAATGCGCCGCGCCAGAAACGACTTGCCCGCCCCCGTTGGCCCCATCAGCAGCATCGGCGCACGCGAGCGCGCGGCCACATGCTCGATCTCGTCGATCATTAGATTGAACTGCGCATTGCGCGTCGCGATGCCCGACTTCAGGAATTCAACGCCTTCTTTCTGTGCAGTGCTGAAGCGCTGCGCGATCTGGTCGTAGCGCGACAGATCCAGGTCAATGAGCACGTACTCGCCAGGTTCGCCTTCTCGATGTCGGCGTGGCGGCGAAGTTTGCAGCAGGCGGCCGGGAAAGAAGTGGGCCTCGGTCATCAGGAACAGGCAGATCTGCGCAACGTGGGTGCCGGTTGTGATGTGGACCCAGTATTCTTCTTTGTCTGGATCGAACTGGTAGCTGCGCGCGAAGTCATACAGGCAACTGTAGACATCTTCGAAGTCCCACCAGTCCTCGATCGGCATGGTGTGCAGGCGCACGTCTGTCTCCGGGGAGACGGACGCGATGTCGCGCTGAATGACGTGAGCCAGATCGATGTGGGCTTGACTGACCATCAGCTCAAAGCGGTCGATGACCAGGTCGGGGTGCTGGGTAATTGAGACGCTCGGACGCCACTTTTCCCACCGCCCACTGCCGCGCGGGCCGCCATCGAGCTGCGTGTCCAGGAAGTCTATATTTATCAACTACTTAGGAGGTCGGAGTGCCAATTGCAATAGTCGGGTACACRCAAAGACAAGGAGAAGAAAATGGCGGATACTCGGATCAAATCCTGGACCATCAGCGCAGGAGCAGTGGGCAAGAAGGCGATGCGTCGCAGCTTCGGCAACGCTTCTCCGGCGATGCGAATCACGGCCAGCCAGCGCCTCACCATGATCAGCTGGAATGACGGCGGCTGTGCAAACAATGGCCTGCAGGTGTGGGGTAGCGTGCTGTCCACGCTTGTGAATGCAGAATGAACTTGAGAATATAGAACCATGAAAAAGCACGAATACGACGTAATGAATGTTGAGGGCGGAAGCCCTGTGAAAATGTGGACGCGCGGTGTACCGGTTGAGCAGGAAGCGCGTGAGCAGCTGTCAAATACGGCAAGAATGCCGTTCATTTATAAGCACATCGCAGTAATGCCTGACGTCCACCTGGGTAAAGGATCGACCATCGGTAGTGTGATCCCGACCTTGGGTGCGATTATTCCGGCGGCCGTTGGCGTGGATATCGGCTGCGGGATGATGGCGGCAAAGACCACGCTGAATGCGCGGGACCTGCCGGATAATCTGGGTCCGCTGCGTAGCGCGATCGAGAAAGCCATCCCGCACGGGATGTCGCCGAAGACACGCGGTTATCGCGGGCGCGACGTGGGCTCCTGGGAAAATCCGCCAACCCCAGTGGATGCGGCCTGGGCGCAATTGAAGGATGAATTCGACGTCATCTGCCAGAAAACGCCGAAGCTGAAGAACACCAATAACTACAAGCATCTGGGAACACTGGGTAGCGGTAATCACTTCGTGGAAGTCTGCCTGGATGAACAGGGCTTCGTGTGGTTCATGCTGCACTCGGGTTCGCGCGGCGTGGGGAATGCCATCGGCAGCCACTTCATCGAAGTGGCGCAGCAGGATATGCGGACTCACATCGCCAATCTGCCGGACAAGGACCTGGCCTATCTGAAAGAAGGCACCAGCCACTACGACGATTATGTCGAAGCGGTCGGCTGGGCGCAGAAGTTTGCGCGCATGAACCGCGAGGTGATGATGCAGAACCTGATCGCGTCCGTTCGCACCGTTATCAAGAAGCCGTTTGAGACGCACGTGGAGGCGGTGAACTGCCACCACAACTATGTGCAGAAAGAGCGCCACTTCGGTCAGGACGTGCTGGTGACGCGTAAGGGCGCGGTGTCGGCACGCGAGGGCGAGCTGGGGATTATTCCGGGCTCGATGGGCGCGAAGAGCTTCATCGTGCGCGGTAAGGGAAATCCGGAAAGCTTCAACAGCTGCAGCCATGGCGCGGGCCGCACCATGAGCCGCAATGAGGCAAAGCGCCGCTTCACGCTGGAAGATCAGGTGCGTGCGACCGAAGGGGTGGAGTGCCGCAAGGACGCCGCGGTGATCGATGAGATCCCGATGGCGTACAAGGACATCGATGCGGTCATGCAGGCGCAGGACGAGCTGGTGGAAGTCGTCCATACGCTGAAACAGGTCGTATGCGTCAAAGGATAAGAATGCATGATTGAGATAGATGGTTCTAAAGGAGAGGGCGGCGGCCAGGTGCTGCGGACTGCGTTGTCGCTCTCGATCATTACCGGTCAGCCCTTCCGCATTGCCAATATCCGCGCCAACCGTTCCAAGCCAGGCCTGATGCGTCAGCACCTGGTGGCGGTAACGGCCGCCGCGCAGATTTGCAATGCCGAAGTGACGGGCGCGGCGCTCGGCTCGGTACAGCTGGAATTCACACCAGGCCCCGTTCGCGCGGGCGTGTTCGAGTTTTCGATCGGTTCCGCCGGCAGCTGCACGCTGGTGCTGCAAACGCTGATCCCGGCATTGCTGTATGCACCCGGCCAGTCGGTCGTGCGGGTCAGCGGAGGCGCACATAACCCGAAGGCGCCGCCGGCGGAGTTCCTGCAGCGGGCTTTCTGCCGTGCGATGTCGGCGATGGGCGCGTCGGTGGACGTGCGTCTGGAACGCGCCGGCTTCTACCCGGCCGGCGGCGGCGCGGTACAAGCGTCGATTCAGCCGGTGCACGAATGGCAGCAGCTGGACTTGATGACGCGCGGAGAGCGCCGGGACGGCTATGCGGAAAGCCTGGTGGCAGGCGTGCCATCTGGCGTAGCGCGCCGGGAACTGAGCTGCGTGGCCAGCGCAATGGGCTGGGACGAGGCGCAGCTGAGGACTTGCGTACTGCCGGAGGCATGGGGGCCGGGCAATGCTTTGCTGATGACACTCGATCACGAACACGTCACGGAAGTCTTTGTCGGCTTTGGTGAGAAGTCGCTACGCGCTGAAACGCTGGCAAAGCAAGTGGTTCAGGAAGCGCGGCTGTACATCGCGTCCGGCGCAGCGGTCAGCGAGTATTTGGCCGACCAGTTGATGCTGCCGATGGCGCTTGCGGGCGGTGGCCAGTTCACCGTCGACCGTGTATCAGAGCATGCGCGCACCAATGCCGAGATTATTGGACTGTTCCTCCCGGTTCGGTTCGAGTTTGCCGGCGATGAGCAGTACAGCACCGTGCGCGCCTTCGCCAGCAGTTGAAGGATAATGCCCTCGGGAGGGCAGGCGATGATTGAACTGGACGGCTCAACTGGGGAAGGCGGCGGGCAAATCCTGCGCAGCGCGCTGACGCTGTCCATGATTACCGGGAAGCCATTCCGCATTCAGAACATCCGCGCCAATCGCGAGCCGGCGGGATTGCGCCGACAACATCTGGCGGCGATACGCGCGGCAGCGGTTGTTTGCAACGCGGGCGTCACGCACGCGGAGGTCGGCTCGACAACTCTGGAGTTCACGCCCGGTACGCTGACCGGCGGCGTGTACGAATTCGATATCGGAACGGCCGGCAGCACGACGCTCGTATTGCAGACCGTACTTCTGGCGCTGCTGTTTGCGCCTATCCCAAGCACGGTCACGGTCACGGTCATCGGCGGCACGCATAATCCGATGGCGCCGCCGGTTCAGTTCCTGCAGCGCGCCTATTGCAGACTGCTGGCGGCGATGGGCGCGCGGGCCGAGATTGATCTGGAGCGTTTTGGTTTTTACCCGGCCGGCGGCGGCATCTTGTTTACCACCGTGTGGCCGTGGGAGCATCCACGGCGCGTTGAACTGATGGAGCGCGGTGCGCTACAGGCTTCACTTGCCGAGGCCTTTGTTGCGCGTATTCCGGCCAATGTCGCGCAGCGTGAGCTGAAGCAGGTTGCCGAGACGCTCGGCTGGCAAGAGCGTCAGTTGCAACTGCATGAGCTGACGCAGACCGACGGTCCGGGAAACGCGCTGCTGCTTACGCTCGACAGCGCGCACGTCACCGAAGTGTTCTCGGGCGTCGGCGACCGCCACATTCGGGCCGAGACAGTGGCGCAGGGCGCGCTGCTCGAAGCGCAGCGCTATCTGGCCTCCGATGCCGCTGTCGGCGAGCATCTGGGGGATCAGTTGATGCTGCCCATGGCGCTGGCGGGCGGCGGACGCTATACGCTGGACCACGTTTCGCGCCACGCGATCACAAATGCGGAGGTGATCGCGCGCTTTCTGCCGATTCATGTCAGCTTCGAGACGGGGCAGAAGTGCAGCACTTGTACTGTCGCGCCGCTTCACTAAAAGGTGTATTGCGCCGTCATCCCCAGCGCCCAGTTGCGGCCCGGCGCCGCTTCGTAATAGCGCTTGTTCGCGTCGCCGACAATCACAGAGCCGACATACTGGCGGTCCCCCAGATTATTCAAGCGCAGAAACTCCTTGATGCGCCAGCCGGGCAACTGCTGCGCCGCTTGCAAGCGCAGGTTCAGCAAGCTATACCCTGGCGCCGCTTGTTCGGCGTTCGTGTCTTCGACATAGAGACGGCCGCTGGCCTGGGCTTCAATTGCCGCACCGTAGCGGCCCTGSGGCTCGTTCCACGCCAGCTCACCGTATGCAGTGGTCCGCGGCACGGCGGGCAGGCGGCTGCCGTTGTCATAGGTCGCACGCAGGACGGACAGCGCGGCGCGGGCGCTGAAGCCGTGCGACCAATTTGTATCCACCGATAGCTCGCCGCCCTGGCGCAGTGTGCTGGCCGCATTGCGGTAGCTGGTGCGGCCGCCGCTGGATGCGTCCACGACCAATTCGTCGCGCGTACGGACCTGGAACAAGGCTGCGTCCACGCGCGTTCCCTGGAAAGGCGTGGACTTCACGCCCATTTCCAGATGCATGCTGCGTGCGGGGCGCAGGTTGAAATTGAAACCCCCGCCCGTACCCGAGTAGAACAGTTCATTCAACGTTGGCGTTTCGAAGCCGCGCGCGGCGCTGCCATAAATGTTCAGGGTTGGCGTCAGTTTGTAGAGCAGGCCGATCACCGGGGTCGTCTTCACGAAGCGCAGAGCGCCGCTATCGTTGCCATTGCTAAGGAAGTGGTCGTCGACTTCGACCTTCACGCGGCTATGACGTACACCCGCGCTGGCGACCCAGTCGCCGGACTGCCATTCGGTCTGCACATAGGGATCGGCATTCGAAACGATGTCGCGCTCATCCCGGCGCAAGGCTCCGCGCACGCCGAATTGATTGCCGATGAAATTCTCGTAGCCGCGCCGGTCGTCCGCCGAGCGATCGAAGTCGAAGCCAAGCGTTGTCCGTAGCGTGCCGCTTGAGAAGCGGCCTACGTGCAGATAGTTGAATGAGGTGCCGTAGAAATCGCGGCTGAAGTCCACCACGCCGCCGGAATGGCTGGGCGGCGCCTGGAAGGCTTTCGAGAATGCCTGGTATTGTACGACGTCGCGGTTCCCGCCATAGGCAACCAGCTGCAACCGGTCCTCGCCGAGGTGCAGCGTGTAGTTGGCGCCAACCTGCTCATGGTCGATGCTCTTGCGCGTGTTGTAGCGCTCCGCATAGCTGCGCTTGGGCGATTCGGTGTCGGTTGGATCGATTTCGCCGGCACGCGGGTCGCGCAGGAAAGTGGACCAGCTTACACCCAGCGGGTCTTGCGTATCCTTCTGTTCAAGGCGATTGGCGACCAGCGTGAGCGTAGCGTTGTCGGCCAGGTTGAATTTCAGCTTGGCGTATTGCTGGTCGCGGCGCGCGGCGCTGTGATCACGATAGCCGTCCGTCTCGAAGCGCGACGCGTCGAGCACGTAGCCAACGCCGACGGCTTTGCCTTGTGCCGACAGATCGACTTTGCGCATACCGTCGCTGCCGGCGATGACAGTCGCTTCGGCCGAAGGCGGCGACTTGCCGTCTTCGGTAAAGAGCTGGATCACGCCGCCGGAGTGATTGCCATATAGCGCAGAGAACGGACCGCGCAGGACTTCGATGCGCTGGGCGCGGTCCAGATTAAAGGTGGCGGCCTGCCCTTGGCCATCGGGCATCGTCGCCGGGATACCGTCTGTAATCAGGCGCACGCCGCGCACGCCGAATGCGGAGCGGGCGCCGAACCCGCGCGAAGAGATCTGGAGATCCTGCGCGTAGTTCTGGCGGTTCAGCGCCACGATGCCCGGCACAGCGACCAGCGCTTCCGAGGCATTGACTCGCGGCTGCGCATCGCGAATGGCGGACGAATCAAGGATGTCGATTGCCGCGGGCAGGTCGCTGCTCGCGTGCTCGTAATGGCTGCCGCTCACAACGATGATGGCAACCGGTTCATTAGAAGGAAGATAAGGCATGGGCGAAACTATACATTGGCCCTTGCGGACCTGCAGTGCGTTTGCTATAGTTCTGTCCCTCGCAACGCAACGCAGCAAACAGCGCGAAACGATGTGAGAAGTTTGAAGCGCAAGACGCTGAAAACGAAGGGGTTGACGAGTTGCACGCTGTACCGCAT
>NZ_JBFRDW010000166.1:0-9886 GCF_052113985.1 Pseudoduganella sp. RAF53_2
GAGCAGGCCGTCCCCATGGCCAAGCCGCTGCTGGTGAACGCCGTCAAATCGATGACGGTGGATGACGCCAAGCGCATTCTGACCGGCGGCGATACCTCGGTCACGGACTTCTTCAAGGAGAAGACCTCGGCGCCGCTGGCCGCCAAATTCCTGCCCATCGTGAAGGGCGTCACCGACCGCTCCAAGCTCTCCGGCCAGTTCAATGCTGCGATGGGGCAGGCGGGCAAGCTGGGCCTGGCGGCAGGCGACAGCGCCACCGTGGAAGGCTACGTCACCCAGCGCGCGCTGGATGGCTTGTACCTGATGATTGCAGAAGAAGAGAAGAACATCCGCCGTGACCCGCTGTCCTATGGCAGTGCGGCGATCGGCAAGGTATTCGGACTGTTGAAATAGGGAGGCAGCAATGGGTATTTTCGATACGCTGGCAGGGCAGGTGCTTGGCCAGTTCTCTGGCGGCAGCCATCCGGAAGGCATGTTTGAAGCAGTCGGCGCCATGCTGACCGACCCGCGCACCGGCGGCCTGCAAGGGATGGTGACGGCTTTTGAGCAGGGCGGCATGGGCGGCGTGGTCGCCTCCTGGATCGGCACCGGCGAGAACCTGCCGATCAGCGCCGAGCAGTTGCAGGCGGTGCTGGGCAACGAGCAGGTGCAGGCTATCGCCACCCGTCTTGGCTTAAGCACGGAGCAGGTATCCGCGCATCTGGCGCAGCTGCTGCCGCAGGTGGTCGACAAGCTCACGCCAGGCGGCACAATTCCCGACAGCCGTGGTGCCCTGGACAGCCTGTTTGGCGCGCGCTCCTGAATAGCAAATAGCAATTTAGTTTTCATTATTTGCAATATTGCCCTGTGGCATCTTATAATTGATGCACCACAACCACCTTAGGGCAGAATAATGAAAACCGTGTTATTGGCGATGGCCGCAACCGCGGCGCTGGCAGGCTGCGCCACCGAGAGTCATCAGGCTTTGCAAGTGCCAACCGTGGCCAGCGCTGCGCGTCCTTACACCGGCCCGCGTACCCTGGTCGCGGTCGGCAAATTCGATAACCGCTCGAGCTTCATGCGCGGCGTGTTCTCGGACGGCGTTGACCGTCTGGGCGGCCAGGCCAAGACCATTCTGATCTCCCATCTGCAGCAAACCAACCGCTTCAATGTCCTGGACCGCGACAATATGGCGGAACTGCAGCAGGAAGCAGGCTTCAAGAAGCAAAGCCAGAACATCAAGGGCGCAGACTTCGTCGTCACCGGCGACGTGACCGAGTTCGGCCGCAAGGAAGTGGGCGACCATCAGCTGTTCGGCCTCGCCGGCCGCGGCAAGACCCAGGTTGCTTACGCCAAAGTGACCCTGAACGTGGTGAATATCGCGACCTCCGAAGTGGTGTACTCCGCCGGCGGCGCGGGCGAATACAGCCTGTCCAACCGCGAAGTGCTGGGCTTTGGCGGCACCGCAAGCTACGACGCAACCCTGAACGGCAAGGTGCTGGACCTGGCCATGCGCGAAGCGGTTGAGCGCCTGGTGGCCGGCATGGAAGGCGGCGCATTCAACCTGCGCGAGGCCCGTCAATGAAATTGGTGAAGATTACTTTGACGCTGGCTTGCGCCATGACGCTGGCTGCGTGTAACCACACCCAGACCATGTACCAGTGGGAGAGCTACCAGCCGCAGGTGTATCAGCACTTCAAAGGCGAGAAGAGCCCGAACGAGCAGATCGACGTGCTGCAGAAGGATCTGCAAAAGATCGCCTCGCAGGGCAAGACGCCGCCACCGGGCTATCACGCGCATCTGGGCCTGTTGTACTCCATGGTTGGCAACGCGGACCAGATGGCCGCCGAGTTCCAGACCGAGAAGCAGCTCTTCCCTGAGTCTGCGGCCTATATGGACTTCCTGCTGAAGAATACGAAGAAGGCGGCAAACTGATATGTTGAAAAAGACCCTGAAACTGGTGGCTTGCCTGCTGCCTGCACTGTTCTTCGTCGGCTGCGCCACGCAAAAGACGCCTTACGACTACACAGCTTTCAAGGCTAGCAAACCACGCTCCATTGTGGTGCTGCCGCCGCTGAACGAGTCGCCCGAAGTCATCGCGACGTACGGCATGCTGTCGCAAGTGAGCTTCCCGCTGGCTGAATCGGGCTACTACGTGATGCCGGTGGCGCTGGTCGATGAGACCTTCAAACAGAATGGCCTGACCACGGCTGCCGATATTCATTCGGTCGACGTGAAGAAGCTGCACGACATCTTCGGCGCCGATGCTGCGCTGTATGTGACGGTGACCAATTATGGTTCGACCTACAACGTCATCAGCAGCAACGTGATCGTGTCCGCCAAGGCCAAGCTGGTGGACCTGAAGACCGGTGCCGAGATCTGGTCCGGTGCGGCGACCGCGTCCAGCGCCGAAACGCAGAACAATCAGGGGGGCGGCCTGATTGGCGCACTGGTGGCTGCGGCAGTGAAGCAGATCATCAATAGCGCGACTGACTCGTCCTGGCCAATCGCCGGCGTTGCAAGCAACCGCCTGCTGTCTGCCGGCATGCAGAATGGCATCCTGTACGGCCCGCGTTCCCCGAACTACGGCAAGCTGCAGTAATCCCTCCAGCGCATTTCCGCTTCAACGGCGGAAATGCGCTTCAATCTCTTCCAGCGTTTTCCCCTTCGTTTCCGGCAGCAGGAAAGCCGCGGTCAGGAAATAAATCACCGTGCAGCCAGCCCAGAAGAAGAACATTGCGGCGTAGCCGTAATGCCCCACCGTCGGCAGAAACACTGCCGCAATGACCGTCGATACAAACTGATTGATCAGCAGGGCGATGCTCATGCCGTTGGAGCGGATGCGCGTCGGCATCAGCTCGGACAGGGCCAGCCACACGCACACGCCCGGCCCTATCGCGAAACTGGCGACGAACAGGCAGATGGCGGCGGTTACCTGCCAGCCGTGTGCTGACGACGGCACGCTGCCCGTTTGTGCGCGCTCAATGCGCAGCGGAGCGTTGCGGCCTTCTTCCGGATTGGCGAAAGGGTTCAGGTGCAGCTTGCGGAAGAAGGCGCCGATCACGCTGTCTTCCTGCACGGCGTCGGCACGCGTGAGGTGCAGCGTATCGTTGGTGCGCAGTGTGGCCACGTTGGCGAATGGGCCGTAGCTGTAAGCGACCGTGAGCTGCTGGGCGTTCGCGTCACCGAGGGCGCGCAGGGTTTCCGTATCGAGACGCAGCGTGAGGCTGTCACCCTGCACTTGCTGCGCGACCCTGGCGCGCACGTCCTGCTGGCCGCTCTCCGCACTGCGGAACAGCAGGCCTGCTGCCAGCAGGGCGATCACGATACCGCCGCTGCCCAGCATCAGCAGGAACTTGCGGCCCTTGCGGTCGACCAGTGCGACCGCGGCAATCGTCATCGCGGCATTCAGCACTTTCAGTCCGACGTCCGCCATATTCGCCGTGGCGCCGGGCAGGCCGGCCTGGTTCAGGATATTCACCACATAAGCCAGCACGGAGTTGATGCCGGTCGCCTGCGTGCAGGCCAGCACCAGACAGGCGAGCAGGAAGGGCATCACATAGCGCCGGCTGAGCAGCGGGTCTGCTGCGGCGTCGGCGGCCGTATGCTCGCGCTGCGGCTGGGCGGTCGCGGCAGACGCGCTCGGGGCCTGCGCGGCGGCGTTAGCGGCACTGGCGGCATGCCCGCGCTGTGGTTGAGTGCCTGCTGCGGAGGCGCTTGCGGCTGTAGGGCGGCCGCGCTGGGGAAGGGCTGCTGCGGCGTCCAGCATTTCGCGCAGTTCGGCGTCGGCTTCGGCGGCGGCGCGGGTGCGCAGCAGGGCCTGGCGGGCGGCGTCGTTGCGGCCGCGGCGTACCAGCCAACGCGGCGACTCTGCCAGCAGCAGGCTGCCAATGGTGAACACCAATCCCGGTGCAAGGCACATCCAGAAGATGCTGCGCCACGCACGATCGCGCGCGGCGAACAGCGCATCGGCGCGCGCGGCTTCGGACAGCACCTGCGCCGCCGCCGTAGCGCGATCGACATTCTGCGCCTGCACCAAACCGATAACTGCCGCAGCAACGAGGCCAATGGTCAGCAGCAGCTGGAACAAAGCCGCGCCGCGTCCGCGCTGGTCTGCGCGCAGGCACTCGGCCAGATACAGTGGCACCACCACGCCAATCAAGCCACCGCTGACGCCTTGCAGCAAGCGCCCAAGCAGCAGCGGCATATAACCATCGGCCAGCGCGATAATCGGAATGCTGATGGTGAACAGCGCGCCGGACAGCACCATCGCCCAGCGCCGTCCGATGGCATCGGCCACCGCGCCTGCAAACAGCGAAGACAGCACAGACCCCAGCAGCACCGCCGCCACGATGAAACTCAATTGCTGCGCGCTCAAACGCCAGGCCTGCGAAGCCGTCGACTCCAGATAAGGCAACGCACCGGCAATGATGCCAACGTCGATCCCGTACAGCAGCCCGCCCATGCCCGCGATGAACAGCAGATAGCGCATGGGCCAGGCAGGTGCACTGGTGGAGCCGGACAAAGTGGCAGCGTGCATGGGCACTCCTTTAAAGAATGGCTTCGCCTTCAACGAACACGGCGACTGGTTGCAAGTCCTGATCGAGTACAACGATATCGGCCCAGGCGCCGGGCGCGAGACGCCCGCGCTCAAGCTCGCCCAGATAGTCGGCCGGATATAGCGAGAGGCGGTTCGACGCATCAGCCAGGTCCAGGCCCAGGCTGACGAAATTACGCAGCGCCTGATCCATGGTCAGCACGCTGCCCGCCAGCGAACCGGTGGCAAGGCGCACGCAGCCCAGGCATTTGTAGACGCGCTGGGTGCCGAGCGAGTATTCGCCATCCGGCATGCCGGTAGCGGCAGTAGCGTCGGTGATACCATAGGCGCGAGGAATGGCGCGCAGTGCGGCGCGAATCGCGCCGGGATGCACATGCTGTAGATCCGGAATGATCTCGGCGTATTCGGCATGCGCCAGTGCCGCATCGACGATGCCGGGCTGGTAGTGGTCCATGCCCGTCATACCGTTGAACAGATGGGTGAAACCGGCGGCGCCTGCACGCAGGGCAGCCACGCCGGTGTCGTAATCGCCGGCCGAGTGGCCAATCTGCACGCGAATGCCCATCGCCGCCAGCTGCGGAATCAGCGCAAGGTGGCCATCCACTTCCGGCGCCATGGTCAGCACGCGGATCGGCGCGATGGCGTTAAAGTCTTGTACCAGTTCCAGCGTGGCCGGCATTACGTCAGGCGGCTGGGCGCCCAGACGGTGAATGCTGATGAAGGGGCCTTCCAGATGCACGCCCAGCATGCGCGCGCTGCGTGGAGGGCGTTCCGCCACCACGCGCGCCAGGCCGGAGAGGGCGCGGCGGATATCCGGTTCGTGCGCCGTCATGGTGGTGCCCAGCAGGGACGTGGTGCCGTGCCGCGCATGTTCCTGCGCCACGGTGGCGCCGGCATCGCCGCCGCGCATGATGTCCACGCCCGCCGCGCCATGCACGTGCAGGTCGACGAAGCCGGGAAGAATCGTCAGCGAGCTGTCGGCAGGACCTTCGGTGATATGGCGTATGCGCTGGTCAAATTCGATGCTGCCTGTGACCCAGCCGCCGGGAGTAAGGATTCTGCCGCTTAACACGCTCTATTCCGCTATGAGTAATTCGATGCCCAGCTTCTGAATGCCCTCGCGGTACTCGGGGCTGATGCTGGCATCGGTGATGATGGTATGCACGCGTTCCAGCTGCACGATGCGGTGCAGGCTCACGCGGCCGAATTTGGATGCGTCGGTGAGGACGATAATTTTCTTCGCGCGCTCGACCATCTTGTGGTTCAGGCTCGCTTCCGCTTCATGGTGGGTGGTCACGCCGAATTGCAGATCCAGACCATCCACGCCGAGGAAGAGTTTGTCGAAGTTGTAGGCTTGCAGACTGGCTTCCGCCTGGCTGCCCTGGATCGACAGCGACTGCTTGCGCAGCAGACCGCCCGTCAGGATCAGGTCCACACCCGGCGCATCGGCCAACTCCCACGCGATGTTCAGGCCATTGGTCATCACCGTCACCTCGTTGGCGCCGCGCAGGTGGCGCGCCAGCGAAATGGTGGTGGTGCCGGAATCGATGATGATGTTATCGCCCGGCTGCACCAGGCGCGCTGCCATGGCGCCGATGCGCTCCTTCTGTTCCTGGTTGATCGAATCCTTCTGGCGAATCGAGTGCTCAGCCGGCGGAATGCGATTCAGGATCGCGCCACCGTGGCTGCGCGTCGCCAGGCCCTGCGCCTCCAGCGCGCTCAAGTCGCTGCGGATCGTGACCGCGGACACGCCAAACTGTTCGACCAGATCGTTGACCTGGACGGACGCCTGGTTGACGAGCAGTTCGAGGATGGATTCGCGGCGTTGGCTGGTATTTCGCATGGTAACGGTTGGATCGGCGATGAAAACGTCGAGCTTAACAGATGGCTGGCTCCGGCAGGGAAGCCGTATTGCGGTTGCAGGCCCGCGCATACTGGGCCAGCACGCGGCCGATCTTATGCTGCAGTAGCTCACGCGCGTCGGCGCCCAACTGGCCTTGCAGCACGTCGAGGTATTGCTCCGGCAGATGCTGGCTCAGAAGCGGCAGCGGAATTTCTCGCGCATCCAGATTGGCGAACAGGCGTTCCACCGCAGCGGCCACTTCCGGCTCGCCCCAGTAATAACGGCAACGGTCGCTCAGGCCGTAGCGGCGCATGACGCGCTGCTCTTCGCTGGTGCCGGCGTAGTGCGCGCGCCAGTGCTGGGGCTTGGCCAGCATGACATCCTCCAGAATGCGCATCAGCTGCGAGCGCTCCGCTTCCGGCAGCAGCTCGTCTTCGATCTGGCACAGGGCCAGCAAGCCTTCGCGCAGCGCGAACGTCGCTGCCGGGCCGACCTTCAGGATGGCGAAGTGATCGCGCACCATGGCGTGCAGGCCGGTTTCGCGCTGGTAGTCCGTCGAATGCGCTTCGAACACGAGGCCCGGCTGATTCGCCACGAAGGCCGAGAGATCCACCGCTTGCGCCGCATCGTAGTGCTGGATATGGCTGGCGTCGAAGTCCACGCCCGGCTGCACGACCATGGCAATCACGCGCTTCCACGCATCGTGCAGGCCGGCTGCGGCGAAGGCCTGGCGGTGCACATCCAGTGTCTGCGCGGCAGCGGCGGGCAACGTTGGCGCGCCTGCATCGGCCAGTTCCGCTTCGCCACCGGGCACGGGCACTTCGGTGCCGATCACATACACCGGCGGCGGCAAGCCGGCGCCGGCAGCGGCGGCTTCGGCGACTGCGCACAGGCGCGCGGAGCGCCCGGCCACCACTTCATCGCTCAGGCGCTGCGGATCGTCCGCGCAGCGCATGCTGCAGTCGAGGTGTATTTTGTGGAAGCCTGCGCTTGCATAGGCGGCGATCAGGGTTTCGGCATGCGCCATGGCGATGGCGGCGTCCTGGCGCTGCCAGGCATTCGGGCCGAGGTGGTCGCCACCCAGCACCAGGCGCTCTTGTGGAAACTTTTCTTCCCTTGCCAGTTGCTGCACGTAGTCGCGGAACTGCGGCGGCGTCATGCTAGTGTAGCCGCCGAACTGATCGACCTGATTGGAGGTGGCTTCCACCAGGAGCAGCGTGCCGTAGCAAGCCGCCACGCGCATGGCCGCGCGCAGCACAATGGGATGGCTGCAGCACACGCTGTACAGGCCAACGGCTTCGCCGCGGCGATGCGCTTTCACAACCTGCAGAACAGGTGACAGGACTTCGTTCATGGATTTTCAGGCCTTGGTCAGTTGACGGGCAAGCAGGGCGGCGCCGCGTGCGCCTCCGGCGTCGCCGAAGCGCGGCGGCAGGATGGGTGGCACTTGCACGCCGCGGAAGAGATGCCGCTTGATGGCAGCGGGCAAGCGTTCATACAGGTGGGCGAGGTTCGAAAGCCCCCCGCCCAGCACGATGGCGTGCGGATCGTAAGACAGCACCAGGCCCGCCATCGCGTGGCCCAGCAGATCGAGATGAACGGCCAGCGTGCGTGCAGCGATGTCGTCGCCGGCGTTGGCGCGCGCCACAATGGCCACCGGCTCGGCGCCATCACCGCCGAAATGCGCGTGCAGCTTGCTCATGCCGGGACCGGCCACATAGCGCTCCAGGCAGCCCTGCTTGCCGCAAGGGCAGTCGAGCACCGGCAGGCCGTGCTGGGCCAGCAGCGGCGCGGGAATCGTCCAGTGCCCCCATTCGCCCGCAACGCCATTGAAGCCGCGTTGCAGAAGGCCTGCGACGCAATAACCACCACCGGCGCCGGTGCCGATGATGGCGCCGAACATGGTGGGCAGCTCTCCTGCCGCGCCACCCTGGGCTTCGGACAGCGCGAAGCATTGGCAGTCGTTACCGATGGCGACGGGACGCTGCAAGGCTTGCTGCAGGGTTTCCGCCACCTGGCGTCCGTTCAATGCGGGCACGTTGGAACTGATCTGGCGGCCGGTGGCGCTGTCGATCACGCCCGGCAGGCCGATGCCGACCGGCGCACGCAAACCCAGCGCCGCATCGCCGCGCGACACCAGCGCCACGATGGCTTGTACGAAAGCGTCGAAGTCCTCGCAGGGCGTGGCGATGCGTTCGCGGAAGACTTCATCGAAGTTCCCGCTGTAGGCCACCAGCTCGATCTTGGTCCCGCCAATATCGATGCCGTGGAGGCCGCGTTGTTCAGAATTCGTCATGGCGGTAGATGGTCACGCCTTGCACGACACGGTTCACCGTGCCATCGGCAAATGGATTGTCGGGGCGCAGACGCAGTGCGGCCGACTGGTGCAGCGCGTATTGCTGCGCCATCAGCAGCCACAGTGGCGCCAGCCAGGCGTCCGRCCACGCAGGCGCCGCTACGCCGATATCGGCATCGCGGCCTACGGTCACGCAGCGTCCAGCAATCTGTTCGCGCTGCAGCTCCTGCAGCAGGTCTTTTTCATACTGGCGTGCCAGCGCCTTACTGCTACGGAACAGCACCACCAGCGAGTCGCGGTTCAGTGCGGATTTCGGACCATGGCGGAAACCGAGCGCCGTATTTGCCATTGCCAGCACGCGGCCGCCGGTCAGTTCAAGAATCTTCAGCGCAGCTTCTTTCGCCAGTGCCTCCAGCGGGCCGCTGCCGAGATAGACCACGCGCTGCACCGGCTGTGCGGCCAGCACGGATACGGGCGCTGCCCACTGCTGCAAGGCCTGTTCGCCCAGATCCGCCAGTTGCAGCAGTCGATCTTCGCCGGACGCGCCGCTCAGCGTGCTCAAGGCCGCCAGCAGCATGCAGGTAAAGCTGCTCGTCATGGCGAAGCCGCGGTCGCAGCTCGCGGCGGGCATCAGCAGATTGAACACCTTGCTGTCGGCCGCGCCCTGGCGTGCCAGCTGGCCTTCCGCATTGCAGGTGRTGTTCAGGAAGCGCGCGTCACGTACGGTGGCGCGCACCAGATCGACCGCTGCCAGGCTTTCAGGGCTGTTGCCGCTGCGCGCGAAAGAAACCAGCAGCGTCGGGGCATCCGCTTCCAGGTACAGCTCTGGATGAGTGAGCAGGCTGGTAGTCGCCACGGCGCGTACTTGTGCGGCGCTGGCTGCATTCAATTCGTCGGCCACGATCTCGCCCACATAAGCGGAGCTACCTGCGCCGGTGAGGATCACGCGCTGTGCGGGATTGCGCAGGCAATCGCCGAGGAAGGCTGCCAGCGCCGCACGTTCGCCGTTCAGCCGCTGCGACAGTTCACGCCACAGGGCAGGCTGCTGCGCAATTTCTTCGGCGGTATCGAGTCCGCCGATGTCGCGCCAGGCTTGGGAATCGCGGTTGAGAAGGGTAGTCATCGAAAAGAAAAGAAAGTAGAAGTTTCAGAAAGCTTAGAGATAAATTTTCGTAAAGTCAAATACGAAAGTAAAACGAAAGTACATATC
>NZ_JBFRDW010000167.1:0-9881 GCF_052113985.1 Pseudoduganella sp. RAF53_2
AAACTGGGCACCGCCACCGTCACCCGCGACGAGCTGTTCGGCGCCTAAGCGCCGCCCCCGGGCGGCTTGGGCGCCCCCCAGCCCTCCCATCGCCGCGCCATTCCCGCAACATCGCCGCCGCCGGAAGCCGCGTCGCGGGACGGCGCGTCGCGGTGATCCTGCTCGCCGATTACCGCGCGTGCGGCCGCATGTTTTTGCTATATTGACATCCCCGTCAACTCAAAGCAGGACATCGCATGCGCCACCTTCCTCTCGCAGCTATCTTGCTGGTAGCCGCCTCCACCTCCATCGCCGGCATCAACTTTGATAAAGACATCCCCGGCGGCGCCGACCATCCCATGCTGCATCGCTATGAAGGCTCCAGCCTGTACATGGTGGGCGGCGAAAATCTCGGCCAGGCCAAGCTGGTACAACTCGATCAAACCAAGCCAACGCTGCACACGGTCGAAGGCCGCATCAGCAACCGCTTCTACTGGGGGCCAAAAGGACGCAGCCCGCTCGAAGTGCACCGCAACTTCCAGCAAGCCCTGACCGCTGCTGGCTTCCAGACCCTCTTTGTGTGCGAAACGGAGCAATGCGAAAAGCAGAAGGTGCAGAACCTGGTGCAGGAGCTGCCGCGTGAAGTGAACTGGAAATCCTTCAACCCGATGGTGGCCAATATCTTCAACAGCGCCAACCAGCCGCAATTCCACTACATCAGCGCCAGCAAGCAGATGCCCGCTGGTCCGATGTATGTGCAAGTGGCCGTGGTGGGCGGCGGCGAAGAAGGCCGCGTGCGCCAGTTCATCCAGATCATCGAACCCACCAGAATGGATACGGGCAAAGTCACCGTTGACACGCGCGCCATCCAGGACGGCCTCCAGCGCGACGGCAAAATCGCCCTGTACGGCGTGACTTTCGACACCAACAAAGCGGTCATCCGCGAGCAATCCACCGAACAGCTGGAGCAGATGGCGCAAGCCCTGAAGGCCAAGCCGCAGCAGAAAGTCTTCATCGTCGGCCACACCGACGACCAGGGCGAATTCGAAGCGAATATGAGCCTGTCGCAAAAGCGCGCACAGGCCGTCGCCGAAGCCCTGAGCAGCAAATACGGCATCGCCGCCAGCCGCTTGACCGCGCGCGGCGTTGCCAACCTGGCGCCGGTCGCCAGCAATGCCAGCGAAGAGGGCCGGGCAAAGAACCGCCGCGTGGAGCTGGTCGCCCGCTGATTGATCTGCCTCAAACGCGCAGCACGCGCCGTCAACGCCATCCGCTGCTCTCCGTTGTGCCGAAGCGAGGACGTCTCGCGTTCACACAATGGAGGGCATCATGATCAGGAAACTGTTGCTGGCAGTCGCTGCATGGATGGTCTGCATGGGCATCGCCTTTGCACAGGTCGACGTCAACAAGGCCGACGCCGCGGCGCTGGACTCCGTCAAAGGCATCGGGCCGGCCAAGTCCAAGGCCATTCTGGAAGAACGCTCCAAGGGCGAATTCAAGGACTGGCCCGACCTGGAAAAGCGCGTAAAAGGCATCGGCGAGAAAAACGCCATCAAGCTGTCCGAAGCCGGCCTGCAGGTCAACGGCAGGTCCCGCGAAGGCGCTCCACGCAAGGAAACCGTAGCTAAAAAATAGTTACAAAAGGCGCACTACCGCGTTAATCCAATGGTAAGATAGTTGTGCTGCTGCGAAAATATCGTTGGAGGATTCAATGAGGATTTCCTTGTTGCGTAGCGGCACGTGCGCAGTTTTTGTATTTCTGACAGCTTGCGGCGGAGGCGATACCCAAATGCCCGGCGCCAGCAGCGCCCCTCGGCAGGCCGCCGCAGTCATTCAATCAGCCCCACTGCAGGAAGTGACGTTCACCGGCAATCTGAGTCAGTATGCCGTGGTGGACAACGGCAATGGCGGCTTTACCGTAACAGACAACCTCACCGGCACATCGCAGACAGTCTCCGCTGGCCAGCGCCTGCGCTTTGCCGACTCGGCGGTTGCACTGGACCTGAATGGCGTGGCAGGGCAGGCCTATCGCCTCTATCAGGCAGCCTTCAACCGCGCGCCCGACTTGCCCGGACTGGGCTTCCAGATGAATGCGCTGGAAGGATTGGGACGCACCCTGGCCCAGGTGGGACAGAACTTCATCGACAGCCCCGAGTTTCAGCAGACCTACGGCAATGTCAATAACACCCAGTTCGTCACGCTGCTCTACCACAATGTGCTCAAGCGCGATCCCGACCCGGACGGGCTGGCCTTCCACCTCAGCTATCTGAACGGCACTGATCCCGAAGGCCGCACCATCAGCCGTGCCGAGGATTTGACCGGCTTCTCGGAATCGCCGGAAAACAAGGCGCTGGTTCTGCCTGCCATCAAGAACGGCATTGAATACATACCTTATGGCTTCAATCCGCCATCCAATCCGCCGTCCGATTACGCGGGCACGTACAGCGGCACGGTCGGCAACGGCGATACGCTGACGATCACGGTGGGCACGGACGGCAACGTCCAGGCTACGTGGAGCATCCCCGCGGTTAATGCCAATCTGCAGGGCACCGGCACCGTGGCTACCGGAGGAAAATTGTCGATGACGCTATCCGGTACTGGCGGACGTGTCGCGACGTTTACCGGCAGCATCCGCCTCGCAGCTAGCCTGGCAACGGGCTACTGGCAGTACACCGCAGGTGCCGGCGGCAGCGGCGCTTTCCACGCCACCTTGCCTGCACCGCCGCCACCGCCACCGCCGACCATTACCTTCGCGCGGGTCCAGCAAATCATCATGCAGCGCTGCGTGCCATGCCATTCCGCGCATCCCACGCAACCGGGCTACAACCCGGCGCCGCTGGGCATCATGTTCGATACCGAAGCGCAAATCCGGGCGCGTGCTGCCGATATTCAGACTTACGCAGTGCAGTCGCAGTTTATGCCTTATGGGAACATCACCAATATGCCRCAATCGGAGCGTGACGAACTGGCCGCATGGTTTGCGGCAGGTACGCCATGATCTCGCAGCGCGCCGCAGCAGCGGCGGTGGCGCTGCTTGCGGTGGCAACATCGGCTGCAGCCGGCGCGGCGGGGCCCGCGCCGGTTTTTTCGCTGCCCGGCGATAGCGGTACGGTGAGTCTGGCGGCCCTGCGCGGCAAGCTTGTCTACGTCGACTTTTGGGCATCGTGGTGCGGACCATGCAGGCACTCATTTCCCTGGATGAGCAGCTTGCAGCAGCGCTACGGCGCCGATGGCTTGCAGATCATCGCCATCAATCTCGACGAACAGCGCGCCGATGCCGCGGCCTTTCTGGCGCGCGTGCCGGCCGGCTTTACCGTGGCCTATGATCCATCGGGGGCCACGGCCAAAGCCTATGGCATCAAAGGCATGCCCACCAGTGCGCTGGTGGGCCGCGACGGCCAGCTGCTGTGGATGCATTCGGGTTTTAACCAGGCCGATATCGTGCAACTGGAAGCGAAGGTGCGCGCCAGCCTCAAACCATGAAGGAGGATGCATGAGCAGCCGTGAATGGATCGCCCTGACTTTGCTGGCATCGGCCTTGTCGGGATGCGGCATGGTGCAGCCGGTGGCACCGTGGGAGAAGGGCGCATTGGCGCGGCCCGCCATGCGCTTCGACAGCAGCCGCCTGGAAACAGCCTACGATGCGCATACCTACGACAGCAAGGAAGCCGCTTCCGGTTCCGGCAGCGTGGGCGGTGGCGGCTGCGGGTGCAAMTGATGACCAGCCCGCACGACAAACGCAATCCCGGCCAGGCGCTGATGCTGGCGGCGCTGGCCCTGCCGGGACTGGATGCGCAAGCTCAGACCCTGCCTGATTACAGCGAAATCAGCGTCGGCTATCTGTACTACAAAGACGATCAGCCGGGTCTGGATCGCATCAGCGTGCGCTCGCCATCGCTGCGCGTGATGATGCCGGTGGCGGGGCAGTGGCTGCTGGAGGGCGGTGTGGTCAGCGATCACCTGTCCGGTGCTACACCGCGCTATCACACGGCAATTTCCGGCGCCTCGCGCATGGACGAAAAACGCAATGCAGGCGATGTGCATGTCACGCGCTATTTCGGCCATGCCACCCTGGGCCTGGGCGCGGCACTGTCGAACGAGAACGACTACCGCTCGCATGCCTATTCGGCTGCGGGCACATGGTCCACGGAAGACCGCAATACCACGCTGGGACTATCGCTGGGTGTGTCGAACGACCGCATCTCGCCGGTCAATCTGCTGGTGGTGAACGAGCGCCGCCACACCACGGAAGTGATGGCCAGTCTGGAGCAGGTTGTGAGCAAACGGGATGTGCTCAAGGCCGACTACACCCATGTGCGCGGCCGTGGTTACTTTTCCGATCCTTACAAGCTGCTGGATAACCGTCCACGTGAACGGGGCAGCGACAGCGTGCTGCTGCGCTGGAATCACGCGCTGCAGCATGATGCGCTGCGCAGCAGCTACCGCTTCTACCGCGACAGCTTCGGCATCCGCGCGCATACCTTCGGCGTGGAGCTGGAGCATCCGCTGCCGCAACGCTGGTCGCTCACGCCGGGCCTGCGCTACTACACGCAATCGGCGGCCGATTTCTATTTTGATCCCGTGTACGACCCGCGTTTCGGTCCGCCATTCCCGCCAGGCTATGTGTTTGGCAGCACGGCCTTCACTTCCGCGGATCAGCGCCTGTCCGGTTTTGGTGCCGTGACGCTGGGCCTGCGCGTGRCCAGGCAATTCGGCGATGGCTGGAACGTCTGGTTCAAAGGCGAGAAATATCGCCAGCAAACTTCGTGGCGGATTTTCGGCAGTGACAGTCCCGGTCTGGCGCGCTTTGATGCGCAGCTGTGGCAACTTGGGGTCAGCAAGCAGTGGTAGCGTGGAAGGTCACCTTTACGGCCATGGCCAGCCCTTGCCAGCTGATGCTGGAAGCGGCCAGCCAGGAAGACGCCGAGCGCATTGCCGCGCCTGCGATTGATGAAGTGCGGCGCATCGAAATCACTTACTCCCGCTTTCGCAGCGACAGCGTTGTTGGCCGCATCAATGCGTCGGCGGGCAGCGGCGAGTGGATTACTGTGTCGCCTGAAGCATGCAGTCTGCTCGACTATGCAAACAGCCTGCACGCGATCAGCGAGGGTCTGTTCGACATCACTTCCGGTGTGCTGTGCCGGGCCTGGAATTTCAGCATACCGCGCGTGCCTTCCAGCGATGAGCTGGCGCAGCTGCTGGCGCTGGTCGGCTGGGAGAAGGTAGAGCGCCAGCGCGACGCCGTGCGGCTATCGGTCGCGGGCATGGAGCTGGACTTCGGCGGCTTCGGCAAGGAATACGCGGCCGATCGCGCGGCAGCGGTGTTGCGTGCACAAGGCGTGCGCTATGGCTATGTGAATCTGGGTGGCGACATGAGCGTGATTGGTCCGCAGCCGGACGGCGACCCATGGCGCATCGGTATTCAGAATCCCCGCAATAACGAACTCACCATCGCATCGCTGGCCCTGGTGCGGGGCAGCCTCGCCACTTCGGGCGACTACGAACGCTACTTCGATCTGCACGGACGGCGCTACTGCCATATCCTCAATCCGCGCAGCGGCATGCCGGTGACGGCCTGGCGTTCGGTGAGCGTGCTGGCGCCGTTGGCCATCACGGCGGGCAGCACCAGCACCATCGCCATGCTGATGGGCGAGCGCGCGCTGCCCTTCCTTGAGCAGTCCGGCTTTGCCTGGCTGGCGCAGGACGCGGACGGCCACTTGCATCGACAAGGACTACCCGCCTGATGCATACAATATGTTTCACAAGCCTCGGCATTGGCGTGCGATGATAGCGCGTTCATTTGACGGGGAGAGAACATGCACTACTTGAAGCAGACAGCGCTCGCGGCGGCGCTGGCAGCAAGCGCCGGCGTCAGCACGGCAGCAGCGCCGGATATGGCGCACCATCAGCCTGACGTCGACAAGATCGTCAAGGAGATTTCGCCGCAGCGCATCGAAGCGACCATCCGCAAGCTGGTGAGCTTCAAGACGCGCCACACCATGTCCGAAACGGAATCCGATACCGTGGGCATTGGCGCGGCGCGCCGCTGGATCAAGTCGGAAATGGATAAGTGCGGTGCGGGCCATCTGCAAGTAGCGTTCGATAGCCATATCGCACCTGTATCGGCGCGCATCAGCCGTCCCACCGAAATCGTCAACGTGGTCGCCACGCTGCCCGGCGCACAAGCCGAATCGCGTGAGCGCATGTACGTCGTCAGCGGCCACTACGACTCGCGCAACACCGACATCATGGACGCCAAGGGCGAT
Organism: Pseudoduganella sp. RAF53_2; assembly: GCF_052113985.1. NCBI lineage: Bacteria > Pseudomonadati > Pseudomonadota > Betaproteobacteria > Burkholderiales > Oxalobacteraceae > Pseudoduganella > Pseudoduganella sp. RAF53_2. Next base: position 6,246 of record NZ_JBFRDW010000167.1, read on the forward strand.
GCACCCGGCGCCAACGATGATGCATCCGGCACCGCCGCCGTGATGGAAATGGCCTGCGTGATGTCCAAATATAAGTTCGATGCCACCATCGTCTTCATGACCGTGGCCGCGGAAGAGCAAGGCTTGCTGGGCGCGGCGCACTGGGCGGAAGAAGCGAAGAAAAAGAACCTCAACATCGCCGGCATGTTCACCAATGACATCATCGGCAGCTCCCATTCCGACACCGGCCAGAAGGACGACAAGCAAGTGCGCCTGTTCGCAGAAGGATTGCCGGTGCAGAAGGAAACCAGCGATGTGGTGCGCAGCCTGGTGGCCACCGGCGGCGAAAACGATTCGCTCTCGCGCCAGCTGGCACGCCACGTGAAAGAGCAGGGCGAGCGTTATGTGTCCGGCTTCAAGGTCAACGTGATCCAGCGACGTGACCGTTATCTGCGCGGCGGCGATCACATGCCATTCCTGGAACGCGGCTACGCGGCCTTGCGCTTCACCGAACCGGCTGAAGACTTCTCGCACCAGCACCAGAACCTGCGCACGGAAAACGGCAAGGTCTACGGCGATCTGCCGGAGTTCGACGACTTCAATTACATCGCCCAGGTCGCGCGCGTGAACGCCGCCGCACTGGCGACGCTGGCCAATGCGCCGGCCGCGCCGCAGCAAGTCAAGCTGCGCACGGCCCAATTGGAGAACGACTCCACGCTCGTCTGGCAAGCCAACGCCGAACCCGACGTGGCCGGCTACCGGATCGTCTGGCGCGACACTGGCGCCCCGGACTGGCAGGGCAGCCAATACGTCGGCAATGTGACCGAAGCGAAGATCGCCCTGTCGAAAGACAACGTCTTCTTCGGCGTACAGGCGGTCGACAAGGACGGCAACGTCAGCCCGGCGACTTACCCTTCGCCGCAGCGCTAATCCCGATCGGGACGCGCTTATCCGCACGGGGCGGCGTTCATCGCAAGCCGCCCCGCACACTCTCCGGATAGTGCAAAGTTGGCACGCCTCCCGGTCAGCCAGCGCTTTCAGCACCGCTTTCGCGGCATGTAAGGCAATTAGCGCGGCAGGTTAGCCAGGAAGGCGTGGATCTGGGAAACGACATTCGCGCCTTCGCCAACGCCCGCTGCTACGCGTTTGGTGGAGCCCGCGCGTACGTCGCCGATCGCGAACACGCCCGGTACACTGGTTTCCAGTGATGCGCGTTCCGGCATGTTCTTCGGATAGACCCCGTTGGAGAAATTGGCGCGGCACTGGGCCTTGGTCACGTCGAAGCCGGTGCGGATAAAGCCTTGCGGGTCGACGTCCACCCCGCAGTCTTCCAGCCAGCCGGTGTTCGGATCGGCGCCGATGAAGAGGAACATGCGGCATACATCGCAATTCTCTTCTTCGCCCGTCTCGTTGCAGCGGAAGCGCACCTGCTTCAATCCTTCTTCATCGCCTTCCAGCGCCACCACTTCAGTGTGCGTGTGCAGTTCGATGTTCGGTGTGGATTTGATGCGGTCGATCAGGTAGGTGGACATGGTCGCTTTCAGACCATCGCCACGGATCACCATATGCACCTTTTTCGCGAAGCCGGACAGGAACACGGCCGCCTGGCCTGCGGAGTTGCCGCCGCCAACCAGCACGATTTCTTCCGACTTGCACAGGCGTCCTTCGATCGGCGAGGCCCAGTAGTAAATGCCTTTGCCTTCGAACTGCTTGATGTTCGCCAGCGGCGGACGGCGATAACGCGCGCCGCAGGACAGCACCACCGAACGCGCTTTCACGCGCTGGCCTTCAGCCGTTTCCACCTGCAGCGGATAGGTGTCGCAGATCAGGCGCGCAGCCGGTGCCGGGATCGCGACTTCAACGCCGAATTTTTGCGCCTGTACATATGCACGGCCTGCCAAAGCGCCGCCCGAAATACCGGTCGGGAAGCCGAGATAGTTTTCGATACGCGCACTGGCCGCAGCCTGGCCGCCGTAGGCGCGCTGTTCGAGCGCCAGCACCGACAAGCCTTCCGAACCTGCATACACCGCAGTGGCCATGCCCGCAGGACCAGCGCCGACCACGATCACGTCCCACACTTTCTCGCCATCGAGATCGGGCAGCATGCCGAGGCAGCGGCCGATTTCAGCCAGGCTTGGATTCTTTTTGACGGCGCCGTCAGGGCACACCACCAGCGGCCAGTCGTCCGCCGTCGGCTGGTAATACTCGCACAGGGCGCGCGCTTGCGCATCATCCTTTGGATCGATCACGCGGTAAGGGTGGGCGTTACTTTCCAGGAAGGCGCGCAGGTGGAACAAGGCGCCGTTGCCCGGCGGGGATACCAGCAGCAAACCGCCGCCTTCGGATTCCAGCAGGCCCACGCGGCGCAGGATCAGCGCGCGCACGATGCGCTCGCCCAGCTCCGCTTCCGCAATCACCAGTGCACGCAGGTTCTCCGGCGGGATCACCAGCGCTTCCACTTCGGTCTGCGCGATGGCGTTCACCAGCGATGGACGGCCTGCCAGCTGCGATACCTCGGCGGTGAATTCGCCCGGGCCATGTTCCGTCATGTGCGAGGAATTCCCCAGACCGTCGTAGCGGCTGATGGCAATCGTGCCTTTCAGGGTGACGATCATGCCGAACGTGGTATGGCCTGCCTCCAGAATGCGCACGCCGCGCCCATAGGTGCGGGTGGTGCCGAAGCGCGCAATGCGCTTGAGTTCCTGCTCATTCAATACGGGGTTCAGCTGGTGCAGGCGCGTCATCAGGGACGCGGGCATTGCAGTGGCTACTTGCTCGTCCTTGTTGGCTTCGGGCTCAAATTCTGGGGCGTTCATGTTGCTATTCTCCTGTGATACCGCGAGTGTAAACTAATTGAATAATCTTGCTTGAAATTTACATATGCATATTCGATCTCTGAGCTCGACGGACCTGGACACCTTTTTCAGCTACCTCAATGATCACTTGCTGGACAACGGCCGCGATGGCGCGCCGCTGTTCCAGCCGATGCCGCGCGGGCAGGGCTTCCCGCCGGAGAAAGTGGCTGCTTTCCGCAGCGGGGCGCAGGCGGCGTTTGGCYAGCCGGGCTGGCGCCGCGTATGGATTGCCGAAAGTGAGCGCGGCATCATGGGCCACATCGATCTGCGTTCGCGTCCCGAACCGGCCGCTGCGCACCGCGCCTTGCTGGGCATGGGCGTGCACCGCGATGTGCGCCGTGGCGGCGTGGGTATGGCGCTGCTGGATACGGCCATTGCCTGGGCGCGCGAGCAGCGTCTGGAATGGATCGATCTGGAAGTGCTCAGCGCGAATGCGCCGGCGGTGGGACTCTATCTTAAGAGGGGATTCTTGAAGACGGGCGAGATTCCCGATCTGTTCCGCATCGATGGTGAGGGTTACGCCTACTCCTATATGAGTTTTTCGCTCTAAGCAATGCAGGCCGGTCCGGTTTAAAATGGCTGTTTTGGTCAACGCTTCTGAATCCGATGGCTTACAAGACAATCGCCGATTTGATCGGCAACACGCCCCTCGTCCAGCTGATGCGCATTCCCGGCGCGGATGCGGCGGCGCGCGGCAACATCATCCTGGGTAAGCTGGAAGGCGATAATCCTGCCGGTTCCGTGAAAGACCGCGCTGCCATGTCCATGCTGCGCCGTGCCGAAGAACGCGGCGACATCAAGC
>NZ_JBFRDW010000168.1:0-9768 GCF_052113985.1 Pseudoduganella sp. RAF53_2
AGTTGGTGGTTCAGGGCAGTATCCATGCCGCTCTCTCCAATTAAAAGATCACGCAGTGCAGGCTCTGCCGCGAACGAAACAATGCTGTCGTTATCGTGGCTCATCTCACTCAGAGCGCAGTGATCTTCAAAAGGTTCCCGCGCGTCGGACTTTTTTTCATGCGCCGTCGCGCGCTCAGCTCGGTCCGCGCAAGCATTTGATTTGATGAGGGAAATCGCTGTGGCACGGATGCTGCTGAACGGTGTGCGTCGGCACTTCGCCGCCAACACAAAAGGAGAAGCAAGCCATGAACACCTTGAAAAAAAGCCTGATGGCCACGGCCGCTGCAGCGGCGCTGGGCCTGGGAGTGGCCGGAGCGGCTCAGGCCTCGACGTTCGCGTCCGCCATCCTGGACATCAATAATTTCCGCCTGTTGCATGCCAACGGTGCGGCATTCAGCAACACCGATTTTTCTCAGTTGTCCGGCACCAACGATGCCCACGCCACGGCCTCSCGCGACATCATTTTCGCGGCAGGCAGCGATTCGCGCGGCATTCTGAGCGGCACCAATCCCAACGTGTTGCATCAATGCGTGGGAGCGCCCTGCTTCCCGCTGGTCGAAGACAATTTCACGCCTTTTGCCAGCCCGCCGCCGGTGCCGGGCAGCTTCGGCTACGCCGACCAGAATCTGACCGGTTCCTCCATCAGCATCAACGGCGGCCCCGCAGGTGCCCACGCACAGACCCGCGCCGACGCTTCGACCGGCCTGAACACGGTCACGTCCGGCAACTCGGATGTGGGCACCTCGACCACCTTCAGCTTTGTTCTCGGCAATTCGGAAACGATGACGATTGCATTTGACGGCACGCCTTACACACAAGCCTTCGTATCCGCTGGCGCAGGTCCGACGTCAAATGCCAACGCCCGCCTGTCGTGGAGCATCAACATCGTGGACCTGTCGACCGGCTTGTCGGTATTCGCCTTCGAACCGAGCGCACTCAACGCACTGAGCGCCGTCAGCCGGACTGACGCCAGCACGGGCATCCTGACCTACAACCCCGGCACGACGGCATACAGTTCCACCACGCCGATGCTGACCGGTGGCACCAGCTACCAGATCACGATCCAGCACAACACGCTGGCCAACGCATTGCAGCAGGAAGTGCCGGAACCGGGAACGCTGGCCGTGGTTGCAGCCGGCCTGCTCAGCATGTCGCTGCTGAGCCGCCGCCGCAAGCAATGAATAATTTCGGAATTGAAGCCGGACTTGATCCGGCGCAAGTGTTGGGCCGGTTCGGCGTGCGCTCGCCGAACCGAGCCATATAATCGATTCAAGCCTTTAGCCATGGAGCGCCTGGACATGGAACCGATGATCAGCCAGTTGCTGTCCAGCCTGAAAGGAATCTGGAAGTACCGCTGGCCCGCTTTCATGGTCATGTGGCTGGTTGCCGCGCTGGGGTGGCTGAAGGTTTACACCCTGCCCGACGATTACCAGACCTCGGCCCGGGTCTTTGTCGACACGCAAAGCGTACTCAAGCCGCTGATGGCGGGCATGACCAGTGTGCCCAACGTCGAACAGCAGGTTGCAATCATGAGCCGCACCCTGCTGACCCGGCCCAATATCGAGCGCGTGATGCGCATGGTGGACCTCGACATCAACGCCCGCACACCGCGCGAGCACGAGAAACAGGTCGATGAGCTGATGAACGCGATCCACATCAGCGGCACGGCCAATTACGACATCTACACCATTAGCTACAATCACTCCAGCCCGCGCCTGGTGCGTGATGTGGTGCAGTCGCTGCTCACCATCTTTGTCGAAGGCAGTTTCAAGGGCAAGAAAGGCGATTCGGAGAAGGCTGTTCAATTTATCGACGAACAAATCCGCAGCTATGAAGACAAACTGCTCACCGCCGAAAACGCCATGAAGGAATTCAAGCTGAAACACAACACCCTGCTGCCGCGCCAGGGTGTCGACTATGGCGCGCAAATCCTGATTTCTGCCGATGCGCTGAATACCGCACGACTGGAACTGGTGGAAGCCGAACACTCCCGCACTGCCCTGGYGGCGCAGGCCAATGGYGATGAGCCTGTCATCGGCACCAGTGCCGCGCCGGCCGTAGAGAATCCGGAAATCGATAGCCGCATCGACGCCCTGAATAAATCGCTCGACGCGTTGCGCACCACATATACCGACCTGCATCCGGACATTGTCGCCACCCTGCGCTTGATTGGGCAGCTTGAAGAGCGCAAGGCCGATGAGGCGAAAAAACGCGTTCCGGGTGCCGACCCAGGAAAAGGCTACAGCCCCATGCTGCAGCAGCTCAAAGTGGCGCTGGCCGAAGCGGATGCGCACGTGGCCGCGGTCAAAGCTCGCGTGCAGGAGATGGAAGTGCGCCATGAACGCCTGGTAGCGCGAAGCAATGCCGTCCCCGAAGTGGAATCTCAGTTGGCCCAGTTGAACCGCGATTACCAGGTCAACAAGGAAAACTACGAGAAGCTGATTGCGCGGCGCGAGTCGGCAAAGCTGTCAGGCGAACTCAGCACAACGACCGAGATGATGAGCTTTAAGATCATCGATCCGCCTACCGTGCCCTTGCGCCCGATCGGTCCCAACCGCGCCCTGTTGTTCAGCGTCGTGCTGCTGGTTTCGATCCTGGCAAGCGGCGCGGTGGCGCTTCTGCTGGGTCAACTGCGTCCGACCTTCCTCAGTCCCGCTGAACTGCGCGAGGCAACGGGCTTCCGTGTCATCGGCACCGTGTCGATGAACTGGACCGACGCCGAGCAACGCCGCCGCCGCCACGGCCGCATCGGCTTCAGCGCAGGTCTGGCCTGCCTCTGTGCTTGCTATGGCGGCGTCATGGCCTACGCCTTCATCCATTGAGCTGTGGGGTGAGTAATGCAACTGCCCGAAGTGCTGCTGGAAGCTGGAAACGAAATGCCAGAGCCCGGTTTCGCGGATATCAACCTCGTGAGGCTGCTCCAGCGTGGCATGCTCACCCACGATGGCGGGCGTACGCCGGTGGCCGAAGACTTCCGCATCATCAAGCGCCCCTTGCTGCATGACGCCAAAACAGCCAACCGCGGCAACCTGATCATCGTCACCAGCGCCCTGCCCGGCGAAGGCAAGACTTACTGCGCCATCAACCTGGCCATGAGCATCGCGATGGAAAAGGACGTGACGGTGCTGCTGGTCGATGCCGATGTGGCACGCCCTTCCGTCCTCAAGGTCCTGGGCCTGCATGCCGACATCGGCCTGATGGACGTGCTGCTCAACGGCAGCATGGATCTGTCCGATGTCATCCTCAAGACCAATGTGCCTTCGCTCAGCATTCTGCCCACCGGTCGCGCCAACCGTCACGCCACCGAACTGCTGGCGAGCCGCAATATGAGCAGTCTTCTGGAAGAAATCGCCTCCCGCTACTCGGACCGCATCGTTATCTTCGATTCGCCGCCTTTGCTCATTACGACGGAGGCAAGCGTCCTCGTGTCGCAAATGGGCCAGGTGGTGATGGTGGTAGAGGCCGAAACCACTACCCAGAACGCGGTGCGCGAGGCGCTGGGCCGCCTGGAACCCGGCCGCAATGTCAACCTGGTCTACAACAAGACGCGCGCCTTTCCCGGCGTGGAGTATTACGGCTACTACACCTGACAGTGACGCCGCATGCGCGACATCCTAATCCTGCTCGCCATCTTCGCCAGCCTGCCATTCGTGTTGAAAGACCCCATCAATGGCGTGCTGATGTGGGTACTGGTCAGCGTCATGAATCCCCACACCCAGGGCTGGGGCTATGCCCAGCACTTCCCGGTCGCAATGATTATCGCGATCTGTACATTTTTCAGCATATTGAAGGCGCCGCAGTCCTGCCGCCTGCCATGGACACCCGAAACCATTCTGCTGCTCACCTTTATATGGTGGATGAATATCACCACCCTGTTCGCCATGTTTCCGAATGCGGCCTGGACCCAGTGGGGCAAGGTGATGAAGATCATGCTGATGAACCTGGTAACGCTGATGGTGCTGCGCGAGCGCGCCGACATCCAGCGCCTGATCGGTGTGATCGTGCTTTCCCTGGGCTTTTACGGCGTCAAAGGCGGCATCTTTACCTTGCGAACCGGTGGCGCCGATCTGGTGTGGGGGCCGGAGGATACCTTCATCGGCGACAACAACGCGCTGGCGCTGGCCTTGATCGTGACCATCCCCCTGATGCGCTATCTGCAGCTGGCTACCCACAGGAAATGGCTCAAGCACGGGATGACCGCTACCATGCTGCTGTCGGCTGTCGCCACACTGGGTTCCTACTCACGCGGTGCGCTCCTGGCCATTGGCGCAATGCTGGTGTACATGTGGCTGAAGAGCCGCCACAAACTGCTCGGCGGCGCCCTGCTGCTGATTTGTGTTCCGCTGGTTCTGGTGCTGATGCCGGAGCGCTGGTCAACGCGCATGGATTCCATTAACTCTTACCAGGAGGACGACTCGGCAATGGGCCGCATCAATGCATGGCGCATGGCCTTCAATCTGGCGAGCGATCGCTTCTTCGGCGGTGGCTTCGAGGTTTCAGAACCCCTCGCGTTCTTTCTGTACGCGCCGGTTCCCAGCGACGTGCATGCGGCGCACAGCATCTATTTTCAGGCGCTGGGCGAACACGGCTACGTCGGGCTCGTGCTTTATATGCTGCTCGGATTATTCACATGGCGCTCCGCCACGGTGGTGGTGCGCCAGGCAGCCATGCAGGAGGAATTCGCCTGGGCGGGATCGCTGGCGCGCATGATCCAGGCCAGCATGGTGGGATTTGCAGTTGGCGGCGCCTTCCTCAGCCTGCTGTATTACGACGTACCTTACTACCTGATGGCCGCCGTTGTTGCCATGCGCGCTCAGCTGCGCGGACGTGTGCCCAATACCACGGTGTAAGGCGTGGCGACATGGGCTAGCCAACGCAGTCCGGGCCAGGCACGAACGGCAGAAATCACGGTGCGCCGGGCCCGTCCCAGTTTGTTCACATCAATCAGGTCGAACCGGTCCTGGCAGCGCACGCCACGCGCTGTCAGCCAGTCGCGCAGGCCGTAATAGCTGAACCAGTTCACCGCGGGATACGTTGCATACCCCGCCAGTTCGGGGCGGCTCGTCATCGCCAACTGCACGATGTGCCGTTTCAACGCCGGCGGATACCAGGAGTACAGCGGCAATTGGAACTCCTCCTGCCGTGGACACAGCACATTGCTGGTGCTGATATACAGGCTGCCGCCGGGCCGCAGTACCCGCACCATCTCGCGCAGGCATGCTTGCCAGTCTTCGACGTGCTCCAGCAGTTCAGGCGCTATACACAGATCCATGCTGGCATCCGGCCAGGGCAGATCGGTGGCTGAAGCGACTGCGAAACCGATCTGCAATCCGGCATCCGCCGAGCGTTCGCGCGCCAGGGCAATCAGTGCCGCATTGATATCGGCGCCAAATACTTCGTGTCCGCCCTCGGCCCACAGGCGGGACTGCGTGCCCGCCCCGCAACCGATATCGGCAACATACAAAGGCGCCTCTGGAGCACCCAGCGCGCGCAGCACCGTGCGCTGGATCGATGCAAAGCGTTCCAGCGCCGCCTGTCCCGCGCTTTCCTTCTCGTAGTAATCGTAGAAGCCGCGTTGGCTGCCGGTATTCCAGGTTGGGCTGACCATCATTTCCTCGCACCGTCAGTGAGACAGCTTCATGATTCGCGAATTCGAGGTTTCGCTTCTTGCGATGGGACAGGCAGAGCGTTTGACGGATATCAAACGGCGCCAGGCACCGCAGCGGTCTAATGGCTCAATGAAGAACCGGATACGACGCTGCATTGCTGAACTCGGATGGCACAGCGCTGCCTGGTACGCCCTCTCCCGTCTGGTGGAAAGCGTCGGCTGGCGTCTGCAGCGCTATTTGTTTGTGGCCCAACGCGTCGCGACCGAGCCGGCACGCCAGCGATGCAATGGCTGTATTACGGTGAGCCCGATCGTCACCATAGAAGACGTCCCGCCTGGCTATCCGCGGTGTGCGGACATCCTGTCGCGCCGCTTCCGTCAGGGCGCCCACAGCCTGGCTGCCTGGCGTGGCGAGCAACTGGCAGGCTTCATCTGGTACCAGTTCGGCGCTTATCAGGAAGATGATGTGCGCGTCCGCTATTGCCTGCCTTCGCCGCACTCGGCGTGGGACTTCGACGTATTCGTGCAACCGGAGATGCGGCTTGGCACCGCCTTTTGCAGGCTGTGGGACGYGACCAACCGCCGCCTGCACGCCGTTGGCGTTCAATGGACCTGCAGCCGCATATCCGCCTTCAATCCGGAATCGCTGCGCGCGCACAGGCGCATGGGCGCAACGCCGCTCGGATCGGCAGTCTTTCTTTGCTGCGGCGAGTGGCAGTGGATGGTGGCGTCGCAGTTCCCCTGGGTCCACTTATCCCGCCACGAGAATTCCTTCCCAAAACTGGTTTTCGACACCAAGGCGCTGGAAAGGCTTACTTGATGCCGTGATGATTCATCAGGTCGTACAGCGTCGGCCGGCTCACGCCAAGCAGCTCGGCGGCGCGCGCGATATTGCCGCCGGTTCGCGCCAGAGCGCGCACCATCACCTTGTACTCGGCGCCGCTGCGTGCTTCCCGTAGATCCATGCTCTCGGATTGCGCGGCAAGCGGCGGCAAACCCAGGTCGGCCGCCGTGATGTGCGGGCCGTCGGCCATGATGACCGCACGTTTGATGCAGTTTTCCATCTCGCGCACATTGCCAGGCCAGCCGTGTGCCTCGATCGCCGCCAGCGCGTCCGTGCTGAAAGCCATGGCGGGACGGCTTTCAGCGTTGGCAAAGCGATGACGGAAGTGGTGGGCTAGTAGCACGCTGTCGCCCATGCGCTCCCGCAGCGGCGGAATCACCAGCACAATTTCGCTCAAACGATAGAACAGGTCCTCCCGGAATGATCCGGCATCGACCAATGCTTTCAGATTACGGTGTGTGGCGCAGACAATGCGCACATCGACTGCGATCTCATTCCGGCCGCCGACGCGCTCAATGATCCGCTGCTGCAGGAAGCGCAGCAGCTTGGCCTGTAAAGGCATCGCCATATCGCCGATTTCATCGAGGAAGAATGTGCCGCCGCCGGCCAGTTCGATCTTGCCCAGCGTCTGACGCTCGGCCCCCGTGAATGCCCCCTTTTCGTAGCCAAACAGCTCGCTCTCCAGCAGGTTCTCCGGGATCGCGGCGCAATTGATGGCGACGAAGCGTTTGCCGTGACGGGCACTCAGCTCGTGCAGGCCGCGTGCCAGCAACTCCTTGCCGCAGCCCGAAGCGCCCAGCAGCATCACCGTCGCCGAGCTGGGCGCGACTTTTTCCACGCTGCGGCAGACCCGCAGCATGCCGGGGTCGCGCGTAATAATGCCGGCCAGCGGCGAGTCGACCTCCGTCTGCAGCATGCGCCGGTTGTCCTGCTGGACGGTGTGCAGGAAGAAGGCGCGCTCGATCATGAGGCGCAACAGGTCTGTTTCCAGCGGCTTCTGATGAAAGTCGTAAGCGCCCAGCCCTACGGCTTTCAGAACATTGCCGCGGTCCTGGTTCCCGGACAGCACGATGACCTTCATATCCGGAGCAATCGCCAGCATCTGCTTCAGCAAGGCCAGGCCTTCGGCCGAACCATCGGTATCCGGCGGCAGACCGAGATCAATGGTCGCCACGGCGGTTTGGTGGCGGCGCAGCTGATTCAGCGCCATGTCACGGTCCGCCGCAAACACAGTGTCATAATCATCCAGCGCCCAGCGCARCTGCCTTTGCAAGCCCGGATCGTCTTCCACCACCAGCAGCTTTTTCTTGGCCATGCTTGCTCCCTATGACGCTAAAATCAGCGGCTGCCCTTACCGAATAGCACAACTTGCACCGTGTCGACCAGAATCAGCAGGTCAAGGAACAGGCTATTGTTTTTCACGTAGTACAGGTCATATTGCAGCTTGCACACCGCATCCTCGATCGAGGCGCCGTATTGATAGCGCACCTGGGCGAGGCCCGTGATGCCGGGCTTGATCGTGTGGCGCACGTCGTAATACGCGATTTGGCGCTGGAACTGGGAGACGAAGAAGGCGCGTTCCGGCCGCGGCCCGACAAAGCTCATCTCGCCGCGGAACACATTCAGCAATTGTGGAAGTTCGTCGATGCGCAGCTTGCGCAACCAGCGGCCGGTGGATGTGATGCGCTTGTCAGCCTGCTGCGCCCAGCGCGGCTGGCCATCGTGTTCCGCGTCCTGGCGCATGCTGCGGAACTTCAGGAGAAAAAAAAGCCTGCCATCGCGCCCGACGCGCTCCTGCCGGTAAATCACAGGACCGCCATCGTCAAGCAAAATGGCAAGAACCGCTCCGGCCATGAGCGGCAGGGTAATCAGACAAATGGCAGCACTGGCGGCCAGGTCGAAGCCGCGCTTGACCGCAGCCCGCAGCAGGCTTTGATCAAAGCCGCCACCGAAGGTCAGGTAACTCGGTTGCATGGAATCGATCCGGAGCTGGGATGCTTCCCGCTCGAAAAAGGTCGCGGCATCGATCACCCGAACTCCACCCAGCGCACAGGCCAGCAATTCCTTGACGGGATAAGTCCCATTGCGGCGGTCGCCGATCGATACCACCAGTTCATGCGCGCCGTGTTTGCGCGCCAGCGCCAGCAGGCTTCCGCACACGGGCAGCACCACTGCCGACGGCACACAGCGCAATTCGCCTTCAACCGGCACGCAGCCAACCACTTCGAATCGATGAAAACCCTGGCGGCTGCGCGCCAGCTCCAGGCATTCCCGTGCCAGCACGCCATCGCCGACCAGTATCAGACGCTGTACCAGCATGCTGGTCTGGGCGGAACCGCGCAGCAGCAGCCGCGTCATCAGAACGCCACCAGCACCCAGCAGGAAAGACAGGCTAGGCACCAGGTGCGGCACCAGTGACAGCATGGCGAATCCCAGAGCAAACGCCGGCAGCACGCGCGCCACGATGCCAGGCAGGTCTTCGTGCACCTCATTGCGGTACATGCCGAGGGCAGCCATGATGAAGACCATGACCAGCGAGAACACTGTCGCGGAAAGCCAGGTGCTTCCAATCAGCCGCACCTCATGCAGCCCGGCCAGCGTCGCCAGCGCTGCTGCCGCGAGCAGGACGGCCAGCTCCATCAGGAGCAGAAGCAGGGCCATGCGCGACACGTAGTGATTGAAGATCCGGATCACTTCCGCCTCCTCCGGTGAGACCTCAACCATGATGCGCCCGCACTGGCATCAGGGTTTTGAGGGAGCGCAAGCCTGCGGAGGGATGGCAAATGGTCTATAGTATTGCTCTTGACCGCATAAAATCCCGAATCACCATGAAATTTGATGTAGCCATCGTCGGCAGCGGACTGGCCGGCCTGTCGGTAGCCCTGCACCTGGCGGAAAGCCGAAAAGTTGCAGTTATTTCCAAACGTGAGCTGCTGGATGGCGCCAGCAACTGGGCCCAGGGCGGCATAGCTGCGGTGCTCGATTCCGGCGACAGCCACGAGCAGCACATCACGGACACCCTGATCGCCGGCGCCGGCCTGTGCGACGAGGGCGCCACCCGCTACATCGTTGAACACGGACGGGAAGCGATCCAGTGGCTGATCGACCAGGGCGTGCCCTTCACCCGCGACGAGAGCGCGGAACTGGGCTTCCACCTGACGCGCGAAGGCGGCCATAGCCAGCGCCGCATCATTCACGCTGCCGACGCCACCGGCCACGCCGTGCAGGTGACGCTGGAAGAAAAAGTGCGCGCGCATCCGAACATCACCCTGTTC
>NZ_JBFRDW010000169.1:0-9734 GCF_052113985.1 Pseudoduganella sp. RAF53_2
CTATTTGCATTTCCCTCGGTGCCAATTTCTTAACCGATGGCTCGCAACATACTCCGCGTCGCCCCTCCACCTTCGACCTTACCTGCCACACGCATCATCTTTATCGTTACGGCCGAAATCGGCGTTGCATATAGTCACTCTGCGGATTTCGGATAACGGAAGACGACCGCTGGCACATAAGCTTGTCAGACAAAAGCAATCGGAGGAGAAAGACATGTCGAACAAAGTAGCTTGTGGCGCACTTATCTTTACAAGCTTATCTGAGCGTGACTGCCAAGAGAATGCTCCGGCGAAACAATACAACTCTTCTTTAGCTAACGCCACTCATTCCAAGCGATGAAGGTTTGTTTCGCTTGATGGCGGAAGTTCAATTTGACGCAGCTCTGAGCTGCTGTGGGAGACCTGCGGATGTCGAAGCCGCCCCGTATTTCGAGAAGGCGTTTTCTGTTGAGTGGCGTTGCAGTCGCTGGCGCCACGATGTTAGTGGGCTGGGGTGTTATGCCACCACGTCAGCGCCTTCACAGCAGCGCCAACCTACCTGTTGAAAATGGCGCTGTCGCGCTAAATGGCTGGATAGCCATTTCGCCGGATAACACCGTAACTTTGGCTATGCACCGCGTAGAAATGGGACAAGGCGTGCATACCGCCTTACCAATGCTGGTAGCAGAGGAGTTGGATGTACCGCTTTCCACCATCAAACTGGTACAAGCGCCCATCGACGCCATCTTCAGTAACCTGACCGTCATGCGCGACAACTGGCACTTTCATCCGGACGAGTCTGGCAATGTCCAGGAGTTCACGCAGTGGATGTTTGAGAAGGTGGGCCGCGAGCTAGGGGTCAACTTGACGGGAGGATCGTCCAGCATTGCCGATTCATGGGGACCGTTGCGGGAAGCAGGTGCCACAGCGCGCGCGTTACTGATTGCCGAAGCGTCACGTCAGTGGAACGTGCCCGCCGAACAAATTCGCACAGAAGATTCACACCTTTTTCACGACCTCACTGGGAAGAAAGCTCCGTACGGCAGCTTGGTGGCGCTGGCAACAAAGGGGAAGCCTCACAAGGTAGTTCTTAAAGACCCGAAGAGCTTCCGGATAATTGGCCGAAGTGTGCCGCGTCGCGATACACACCTCAAGGTAACCGGCACCGCGAAGTACGGCATTGATGTGCGCCTAGACGGAATGGTATACGCAGCAGTGCGAATGTCGCCATATATTGGCGGTTCGGTTCAGGACTCAAATCCGACCAACGTTCTATCTATGCCAGGCGTGTTAAAGGTGGTCGATTTCAGCAGCGCGCTGCAGGAGAAAAGCGCAGCAGGCGCTGGCGTCGCCGTGGTAGCGCGCAGCTGGTGGCAGGCACGGCAGGCAGCCGCTGCGCTGAACATCCGTTGGAACGATGGAGGTAATAGCTCCTTGTCGAGTGAGCGCATTTACTCCGAATTCGTCGAAGCACTTTCCAAAGACGAGGGTCACACCTACTACAGCCGCGGGGATATGGCCAAAGGGTCCGATGCGCTACGCACTATCCACGCTGAATATAAGGTGCCATTCCTCGCTCACGCAACGATGGAACCCGTCAACTGCACGGCCCAGGTCAAAGATGGCAAAGTGCACCTTTGGCTGGGTACTCAAGCACCAACCTTTGCGGTACGCATCGCGGCGTTGGTTGGCCGTGTAAGCGAATCAGATGTCGTCTTGAACGAGCAGCTGCTGGGTGGAGGCTTCGGCCGCCGTCTGGAAGTAGACATGGTCGCGCAAGCTGTTGACATCGCGCGTCAATGCGACGGAGCGCCGGTGCAAGTAATCTGGTCCCGCGAAGAAGACATGACTCACGACGTGTACCGCCCTGCCGCAATTGCGCGTATGACAGCAGGTCTAGACAAAGCCGGCAACGTCATCAACTGGGAGGCGCGTAGTATCAGCGGCGTGCTAGTGCACCAATTCCTAAAGAGGAATTTGGGCTTGCCTGGAGCGGGGCCGGAAAAGCATACCTCCGAGGGTTTGTTCGACATGCAGTACGAGATCGCGWATCAGCGCATTAGTCATGTGTCTGTTGAAAGCGTGGTCCCCTTGGGTAACTGGCGCTCGGTTGGACATTCGCATAACGCGTTTTTTAAGGAAAGCTTCATCGACGAGATGGCTGATGCCGCAGGCAAGGACGCAGTGGAGTATCGTCGCGCATTACTACGCAATCATCCACGCCATTTATCCGTTCTGGATGCCGCTGTGGAGAAAGCAGGCTCTCCACCCGACGGGCATGCACATGGCGTGGCCCTGCACTATTCGTACGGAACTATCGTGGCGCAGGTAGCCGAAGTGTCAATAGTGGACAAGCAGATTCGGGTGCACAGAGTAGTTTGCGCGATCGACTGCGGCATTCCAGTAAACCCGAACCTTATCGCGCAGCAGGTAGAGTCAGGCGTTATCTATGGGCTGTCCGCAACGCTAGGCGGAGAAATCACGATTAAGGACGGTAAGGTTCAACAAACCAATTTTCATGATTACAATGTCCCACGCATGAGCGACGCTCCGCTTGTGGAAACAGTAATCATGCCTAGCGCCGATTTGCCGCAAGGCGTAGGTGAGCCTCCCGTTCCGCCTGTTGCGCCAGCTGTTGCTAACGCAGTGTTCAAGCTGACCGGTCAACGCCTAAGGAATCTACCTTTACGCCTGGGTTAGCGAAGTTGAATGAATACCTTATTAAATCGAGCCCACTCGTGCGTATATAAAGAGGAACTACTTTAACAAGTGGAGTGGATTGATGCGCAGCATGCGTATCGTTCTCGCAGACATTGAGCCAAAGATTGCCCGTATAACAGGAGGTATCTGCTTGCTCGGCAAAGGCCACGTCCATCCGCCGGCGATGCGCTTCAAACAGCGCCGCAGACCATCCGGCAAGACGCTAACGGAATCAATCTCCAGAATGAGGAAGATTAAATGTACCCAGTTTCCATCAAGGGCGTGCTGGCCGCGCCATCCGGCGAAATCGTACTGCTGATGAACGAACGTGAAGAATGGGAGCTGCCTGGTGGCCGCATCGAGCTTGGTGAGTCGGCCACCGAATGTCTAGCGCGTGAAATCCGCGAAGAGCTGAATCTCGAAGTGGCGGTAGGCGCACCGCTGGACAGCTATCTGTTTGAAGTCATCCCCGGCAAGCACGTGTTCATCACGACCTACGCCTGTACGCTGCAGGGCGGCTTCACTGCGGCCATCAGCCACGAACACAAGCGCCTCGGCCTGTTCGCGCCGGACGCGCTGCCCGAGCGCCTGCCTGCAGGATATCGCGCTTCCATCGCCGCATGGGGCGCCGCGCGATGAACCGACTGTCGCGCCACTTGCGCCTTCAAGGGATAAACAAGAGAAGCGAATTGGGTTAAAGCATCAAAGCGCGACCTCTCAGTACTTTACAACTCCCCGACCACGCCTCCAAATGTTTATAGATTTCAGTTAGCTCCCACTGACCGCGTACTAGCGTGCCTTCTTCAAGTAGGCACGAAGGCCATGAGTGAGAACGAAGGGAAAAACACTCGCGTGGTCCTCACCAGTAAATACCTCAAGTCGAGAGCGCAGGCCAGGATATCGGCGTGATCGCAAGGCAGCGTCAAAATCCCGTAGGTCCGCGACCATATCCGCCTCGTCTTCCAAGCGAGAACGCTTTGTCCCGGCGACCACCGTTTCCAGACCTCCAATGCCGAAGAATACCGAAGCTGGCATATCACGATGCCCCCTCGCGTAATCCTTCTCCCTGTCGAACATCACTCTCCGGTCGTACCATAGCGAAGGGCTGCCAAGGATGTAGTGCTCAAAGCAGCCAGTATTGGTCAGGAGGAGTTGAAGACCAAGTAGGCTTCCATACGAATGACCGATGAAGACTTTGCGGTTCATATCGGCGCGGTAATGTGCTGCTATGAAGGGAAACACTTCGGCGGTGACGAATCGGCCATACCTGTCCGCCTCACCGAACGCTGCAGCTCTGGATGGCATGTCGGACACATGGCCTTGCGCGCGAGGCACCGTCGGCGTGTAATCGCGACGACGACTATAGACCGCACTATCGCTTTTCGCGTACGAAAGTCCAACGACAATTGCTTCCTCCAGTCCGGCATGCTTAGCAAGCCGCTGCGCGACATTACGCACAATCGGGAACGCGTAAGTAGCGTCGGTGACGAACAAAACCGGATAGCGCCGGTCGGACGTTCGATAGGATTCAGGTAAAGCGATGAATACCTGGTAGTCACGGTTCAGCGACCGCGCATGGATATCTCGAATCTCAGTGTTATCGAGCCGGTAAGGTTCAGGCGCAGCCGCGACCGCGCTTGCAGCTAAGCTGCAAAAAAAGATTAGGTTAAAAATCTGCTTCAAATTGGCTCCGAAAGGGTTCCGCACGGCCGCGGCAAACGCAACGTTGTCGGGCGCGACTTCAAGTGTTCGGTCATAACCGACTAGCCAATTCTGCAGTGAAGGTAACGATCATGCAGCTGTAACGTGACGAGATGCCGGTACCGTGTGACGAGTATCCGCCGCCGACACCTCCTAGGGGCATAGGCCGCTGCTATACTTTTGTCGATGAAACATCGCCTTTCCATCCGGGGCCTTCTCTCCCTAATTCCACCGCCGRCCAGGACAATTGCTGCAACAGTGCTTGTCTGGACGACCATCAGTCTCCTTGGAGCGCTACAAACGTACAGCGACAATTTGCGAAGTGGGGCTGACAGCCACTACCCGACCCTATTCGTAACTTGGTTCGTAGAGTACGCAGTGCCTCTCATTGTCTTGAGCGCAGGGTTGAGCATCGTCTTGGCACACTGGCCAGCACTGATAGAGCGGCCGCGAAACGTGGTTGCCCTCTTCATCGCCCTCGCGCTGTTGTTCCAACCCGCACAATGGATCTACATGGCATGGTTGCGCGGCTATTTGCATATCAGCAGTCTTGGCGACGCCAAACGGCTACTAATGAAGATGCTGCTGGTCGGCTGGTTCTCCACTACCGGAACCTTCGCCGCAATCCTGGCCATTAACTACTTCCGGCATTCAAAAGAACGCGAACTGGCTTGGCAACGAAGCCAGACCGAAATGCTTAACCTGAGACTGGCGCTCGAGGAGCAGCGCATGTTGGCACTTCGCGCCCAGCTAGAGCCACACTTCCTGTTCAATGCACTGAACGCCATCAGTGCGCTTGTGCGGGACGGCGATAAATCCATGGCGCTTGGCGGCATAAGTGGGCTGAGTGACTTGCTGCGCTATGCGTTATCCGCTAGCGTGAGAAATACGGCTACTCTCGCTGGCGAACTGCAATTTGTGCGAGACTATCTCGAATTACAGCGGCTGCGCTACGGTGAGCGCCTGCGTGTGCATATCGAGGGCGACTCCGGGTTTCTTCATCAGGTCCAGTGCCCGCCTCTACTTCTACAGCCGTTGGTTGAGAACGCATTGCGCCATGACCTTGATTGTCACGATGGCCCAAGCGATATCCTGTTGCGCTTCGAGAGAGAGGCCGAGGCGATGTGCATCTGTGTCACCAACCCTGTCAGCGCACAGGTGTCCCCGAACCCGGGTGCAGGCTTGGGGCTCGCCAATGCGCGCGACCGCCTGAGATTGATGCATCCTGCGGCATCGCTGCAGGCAGGAATGCAGGACAACCGATTCATTGCCACAGTCCGCCTTCCGTTGACGAATGAGGACTAACGCAATGCAAGTGCGGTACATGATCATTGACGATGAAGCGCCGGGTAGAAAAAACCTGCGTTTGGCAATGGCCACTCATCTCGACTGGTTGCTCGTGGCTGAATGCGATAGTACGACGTCCGCGCGTACAGTATTGCGCAGCCAGGTCGTTGACGTGATATTCCTTGATATCCAGATGCCGGCTGAATCGGGGCTCGCACTTGCGCGAGAAATCAGCCTGCTGCACGAACCGCCGCTAATTGTTTTCGTGACTGCCTACAGCGAGCATGCGGTCGACGCCTTCGAAGTCCATGCGCTCGACTATTTGCTTAAGCCGATGAGCGACGCTAGGCTGGCACAAGCCGTGGAACGAAGCAAGTCGATGCTGCAGCAACGCCAACGCGAACCGTATGGTGCCGCTCTATGAGACTACGTCAATTCGGACATCGCGCATTTCGCAGACCATATCAATGTGCGGTCAATCGGACGCATCGAACAAATTCGCGTCAGCGACATCCTGTGGATTGAATCGGCAGGGAATTATGCTGAACTGCACCTGGCGTCCCGCACGGTGCTCCACCGAGTCACACTGCGTATTCCGGTGATCGTGACCGCTGATTCCGGTCCATCGTGACCGCTGCGCATCAGTGGTGCTACGCGGGTCAAATTCTAAATGCTGCGGTCACGATGGGTCGATATTTTTCTCCTTTTTGCTGGTTTTTCGTTCCTGCCGTAGCGAGTCGCCGGTCAGGGTGATGCGGTGTTGGCGCTGCATGAGGCGGTCGAGGATGGCGTCGGCCACGGTGGCGTCGCCGATCCAGGCATGCCAATGCTCGATGGGCAGCTGGCTGGTGATGATGGTGGCCTTGTGGGCGGCTCGGTCGTCGATGATCTCCAGCAGGTCCGAGCGGGTGGTGCTGTCGATAGCGCCCATGCCCCAGTCATCGAGCAGCAGCACGTCCGTCTTGGCCAGCTGGAGCAGCCATTTGCCGAAGGCGCCACTGCCGTGGCGTACGCGCAGCTCCTCCTGTAGACGCGGGACGCGCTGGTAAAGGGCGCTATGTCCACGCCGGCAGGCGTACTGGGCCAGCGCGCAGGCGAGCCAGGATTTGCCGGCGCCGGTGGGGCCGGTGATCAGGATGCTGTGACCGGTGCTCACCCAGTCGCCCAAGGCCAGGCTCATCACGTCGCGCCGGTTGATGCCGCGCCCGGGCCGGCTGTCGATGTCCTCGATGGTTGCCTGTCCATACTTCAGGCGCGCTTTCTGCAGCAGGCGCACCAGGCGCCGATCCTCGCGATGGTGCAGTTCGCGTTCTACCAGCAGGGTCAGGCGTTCTTCGAAGCTCAAGGTGCCGATCTCGGGTTGGCCCAGTTGCTCCTGCAAGGCCGTCGCCAGGCCGTCCAGCTTCAGGGCGCGCAGTTGCGCGACGGTGTTGTGCATCATCATGCTCTCGATCCTTATTGGTAGTAGTTGGGGCCGCGCACGTGGGCGTGGTCGGGGCTGGTCCAGTCGGCCTGGGGCGCGCTGGCATCGCAGTCGCGGTTGTTGGCCAGGATGTCGCGCACGTGGCGGTACTGGCAGGCGCCAATCTGCAAAGCCAGCGTGCAGCCGGCCTCCAGGCGCGGCTTGCCGTAGCGCTTGGCCAGCGACAGCAGGCCCAAGCAGGCGCGGTAGCCGTGCTCGGGATGCTTGTTCTCCTCCAGCAGACGGGTCACGGCTTGGGCCGTCGCGGGGCCGATGCTCTGGCCCCAGTGGATCAGGCGCTGCGGGGTCCATTCCATGTGCGCGCGGTGGGCGGCGGGTAGGTGCGCCGCCGTGGTCGTGAAGCCACCCTGACGCTCGTTACGTGGGTGGCTGGCCACGCGCTGCCCCCGGTGCAGCAGCTCCACCATCGTGCGCGTCAGGCGCGCCTCCAGCAGCTGGCCGACCAGGGCGTGCGGCACGCTGTAGCGGTGGCGTTCAATCTCGACGTGGTAGTCGATGTGGACCCTGACGGTCTTGAAGGTGGCCAGTTCGTAGCGCTGTTCCGGCAAGGCTTGCAGGACCGGGACGTCCAGCTGGGCGAAGGCGCTGGCCCGGCTGCCGGGCAGCTTTTGGAAGGGCCGCTGGTTCAGGCGTTCCAGCAGTGGGGCGATGGCCTGGTTGACCTCGTGCACGCTGGCGAAGCGCTGATGGCGTAGACGCGCGAGTATCCAGCGTTCGACCACCTGTACAGCCGACTCCACCTTGGCCTTGTCCTGCGGGTGGCGGGCGCGCGCGGGCAGGAAGGAGGTGCCGTAGTGGTGCGCGAAATCGAGCACGGTATCGTTGGCGCGCGGTTCGTAGCGGTTGGCATCGGAGATCAGCGCGCGCGGGTTGTCCGGCACGATCAGCTGGGGCACACCGCCGATGAAGGCCAGCGCTTGCGCCGTGGCGCCGAGCCAGTCGGCCATGGTCTCGCGCGCCGTGGCGCAGGCGAAGGTGTAGCTCGACGCCCCCAGGGCCGCCACGAAGATGTGGGCGCGGCCGCCGTCGGTGAGCGGCACGGTGGGGCCGGCGAAGTCGATGAACAGCTTTTCGCCGGCATGGTGCACCTGGCGCATGGAGCGTTTGAGGCGCTTGGCGAAGCGCCGGTAGTTCTCGCAGTACTGGGAGTAGCTGTAGGTCTGGGCGTCGGCATGCTCGGCGCGGTGCTCCTCCCACAGCAGCATCAGCGTCATGCCCTTGCGCCGCAGCTCGTGGTGCACGCGGCCGTAGTCAGGCTGCACGAAGTCACTCTGGCGCTGCGGCGCCGTCAGCAGGCGCCTTTCCAGCGTCGTCTCGTCCAGGTCCTGCACGGTGGCCCAGTCCAGCTTGGCCACGGCGGCCAGGCTCGCATACTTGGCCACCACGCCCTTGGAGATGCCAAGCGCGGCGGCGGTCTGTTCATGCGACAGCCGGGCATCGAGTTTCAGTCGAAGTACGTCTTTAATTTTACGCATTGTCATCCTTGGTGCGGGCATGCTGGTTCCGGGCAAAAAGCCCGCAGCGTACCCGTTCGGTTGATAAATGCGTAACACCGTGACGGCGCTTTAYGGCGCCGTGCTGGCATCGTGACCGCCGATTCCGGCATCGTGACCGCTCATTCCGGTCAGCTGCCAAAATCGGTCACGATGGACYAGAATGGCCGGTCACGATGGACCGGAATCGGCGGTCACGTTCGACCGGAATGGCCGGTCACGTTCGGCCGGAATACCCAGTCACACTGAATCGCCTTGAAATCATGCTTTCGCCTAGCGAGTTCCTCCGCGTGCACCGTGGAGCCATAGTCAGCCGAGAGCAGATCGCGCGCCTAGTTACCACTGGAGATGGGACATATCGACTCACCTTGCGTTGCGGCGGCGAGGTAGCGGTGAGCGAGCGATACCTGAACGCTTTGAAATCATTCATGTAACCCGCGTACGCGACACGCCCGCCTACTCCACTTTACACGCGATGTGATGAATCGCCGAATGCCTGGGATGACTGCGCTGTACCGGTCGCCACTACCATCCCTATACTGCTAGCACTCGGTAACATTTCACCCGCAAGGAGAAAACTTGAAAGCTCTCGCAGCAATGATCTTGGCCGCGCTCTCCGCGTCTGCCATAGCCGATGCACCTGAATGGAGCGCACCGCATAAGCCCTTCCAGATCTACGGCAATACCTATTACGTAGGCACAGAAGGTATCAGCGCTGTGCTAATCACCTCTCCGAAGGGTCATATTCTTATCGACGGCGCTACAAAGGAAGGTGGCAAAATCATCGCCGACAACGTGAGGACGCTGGGTTTCAAGTTAAAGGATGTGAAAGTCATCCTCAATTCACACGCCCACTACGACCACTCGGGCGGTATTTCAGAACTGCAGAAACTGAGCGGCGCCAAAGTGTTCACTGGCGCTGAAGGTGCGATAGCGCTTAGCAGCGGCACGACSGCGCCGGAAGATCCRCAATTCGGCRCCATCRACGAYTTCGAACCGGTCGCGAATGCRCATGCRGTGAAAGAAGGCGAAGTGGTGAAAGTTGGCGCGCTGGCCGTCACCGCGCATCTGACGCCGGGCCACACGCCGGG
>NZ_JBFRDW010000170.1:0-9710 GCF_052113985.1 Pseudoduganella sp. RAF53_2
GAATCAGTTTCAGCGTGGTCATGCCGGCCGCAACCGCAACCGGATTACCCGACAGCGTACCGGCCTGATAAACCGCGCCGACCGGCGACATTTTCGACATCAATTCACGCGAGCCGCCAAATGCCGCTACCGGCAAACCGCCGCCAATCACTTTGCCCAGCGCGGTCAGATCAGGTTTAATGCCGTACAACTCCCGCGCGCCACCGAGGCCAACGCGGAAACCGCACATCACTTCGTCGAAAATCAGGATCGCGCCATATTGCGTGCACAAATCGCGCAGCGCCTGCAGGAATTCCGGCGCCGCTTTAATCAGATTCATATTGCCGGCGACCGGCTCGACAATAACGCAGGCAATATCTTTACCGTAGGCTTCAAATGCCTCGGTAATTTGCGCGATATTGTTGTAATCCAAAACCAGGGTGTGTTTGACGAAATCTTCCGGCACGCCCGCCGAAGTCGGATTGCCGAAGGTCAGCAGGCCGCTGCCCGCTTTCACCAGCAGGGAATCGGCGTGGCCGTGGTAGCAGCCCTCGAACTTCACGATCTTGTCGCGGCCGGTCGCACCGCGCGCCAGGCGCAGGGCGCTCATGGTCGCTTCCGTGCCGGACGACACCAGGCGCACCTGCTCGATTGACGGCACCAGGCGGCAGATCTCTTCCGCCATTTCGATTTCCGCTTCGGTCGGGGCGCCGAAGGACAGACCGCGCGTTGCCGCATCCTGCACCGCTTTTACGACTTCCGGATGCGCGTGGCCGACGATGGCTGGGCCCCAGGAACCGATGTAGTCGATATAACGCTTGCCATCCGCATCCCAGAAGTAGGGGCCGTCCGCCTTGGTGATGAAGCGCGGCGTGCCGCCCACCGAGCGGAAGGCGCGCACCGGCGAATTCACGCCGCCGGGAGTGGTTTTCTGGGCACGTTCAAACAGGATGTCGTTCTTGGAAGTAGTCATGTTTTCAATTTACTTTGAAGAAGCGGTTGGGCACAAAACGGCCCATGCCGTAGCGCTGGGCATGGGCCAGCGCCTGGTAAGTGTATTGTTCAGCGCGCTCGACGGCTTCGACCACAGGCACGTCCTGGGCGACGAAGGCGGCAATCGCAGCCGACAGGGTGCCGCCGGCGCCCACGAAGGGACCTGCCAGGTGCTGCCAGGGCTCGTGGCGCAGTACGCCTTCTGCCCCATACAAAGTATTGGCGCGCTGGCCGTTGGCGATGGGCGTGCCGGTCACCAGCACGAATTCGCAGCCGAGGTCGATCAGGTGCTGGGCGTCGTCGGCCATGGTTTCGCCATTGCCGATGTCGCGCCAGGTTTCGGCCATGCGCACCAGTTCCACATGGGACAGCATCAGCAGGGTCGCCTGCGGCACCAGCAGCTGGCGCAGAATGGTCAGATGTTCTTCGGGATCTTCTTCCTCGCCCAGCGGCGGCAGCTGCGAGCCGAACGGGTCGAGAATCAGCGCTGCGTCGGGATAGTCCGACACCACCTCGGCAATTGCCGACATGTGCTCCATATTGTCCAGCGCACCGATCTTGAAGGCTTGCACCTCGACGTCTTCCAGCACCATGCGCGCCTGGTCGGCTACCCAGTCCGAATCGACGTGCTGCTGGTCTTCAACGCGGGCGCTGTCGCCGATCAGCAACGCGGTGGTCGCAGCCAGGCCGCTGCAGCCCAGTGCGGCAAACACGGCCAGGTCGGCATGCACACCGATCGCTCCGACGGGATCGGCAGCCCCAAAGGTAAGGATAAGAGGAGAAGTTTGGTTTTGCACGGCGGGTAGATTAAGATACCTAATTCGGCATTTTACTTTATAGAAGGTGATTGAACGTGAGCAGCAACGAAACGACCCAGGAATTGAAGAGCTGGATGTGCCTTATTTGCGGCTGGATTTATGACGAGGCCGCCGGCCTGCCGGAAGAAGGTATCCCGCCGGGTACTCGCTGGGCCGACGTGCCGATGAACTGGACCTGCCCGGAATGCGGCGCGCGCAAAGACGACTTTGAAATGGTGGCAATCTAAGTCGTATATTTTCGTCAACTCCGTTAAAACGGCGTCATTACCTGTTAAAAGATAGTTATTTAAGTAACTGTTTCTTTTCAGCATCAGGTCCCGCCACTCCCCTGTGCGCTGTGCTATCGTACCGGAACTATTGGGTGGAACTTTCTCAAATGACGACAACGCCGCAAGCGACTGGTTTAAAAATCATGGTGATCGACGATAGCAGCACTATTCGCCGATCCGCTGAAATTTTCCTGACCCAAGCAGGCTATCAGGTCGTCACGGCCGAAGACGGCTTCGACGCCCTGGCCAAGATCAACGATCACCAGCCGGCCGTCATCTTCTGCGACATCCTGATGCCGCGCCTGGACGGCTATCAGACCTGCGCTCTGATCAAAAAGAGCGCGAAGTTCCACGCCACTCCGGTATTGATGCTTTCCTCCAAAGACGGACTGTTCGACCGCGCCCGCGGCGCCATGGTCGGTTCGTCCGCCTATCTGACCAAACCATTTACGAAAGATAGCCTGCTGGCCGCGGTGCGTGAGCACACTGCCGGCGCAGGCGCATAAATACCATGGCCATTCAACGTATTCTCATCGTCGACGATTCGCCTACCGAACGTTACTACCTGACCGATATTCTGGTCCGCAGCGGCTTTACCGTTTCCACCGCCGAAACCGGCGAAGAGGCGCTGGTCAAGATCAAGGCCGACAAGCCGCAGCTGATCCTGATGGACGTGGTCATGCCCGGTGCGAATGGCTTCCAGGTCACCCGTGCCATCGCGCGCGATCCGGACCTGCAGGACGTACCGGTCATCATCTGCTCCAGCAAGGACCAGGAAACCGACCGTATCTGGGGCCTGCGCCAGGGCGCCAAGGATTACCTGGTGAAGCCGGTGGACGCCGCCGAGCTGCTGGCCAAGATCGCCGCTCTCGGTTAAGCGATGGCCAGCACCGATCAGGATCTACAGCCCGCCGCTGAAGGCGAACGCCGTAACCGGCTGCGCCAGTACCAAGCCGCGCTGCTCGAACGCATGGCCGCGCGTAGCGGCGAGAGTTCGGCCGGCCGCGAGCTGGGCGTACAGGTGGGCGACAGGCGCTGCCTGCTGGACCTCACGCAAGTGGGCGAGATCGTGCCGTGGCAGGCCGTCACCAGCGTGCCCCTGGCGCGCGACTGGTATCTGGGCCTGGCCAATATCCGCGGCAACCTGACCGGAGTCATCGATCTGGCCCGCTACATGGGGGGCCAACCTACTGCGCTCGCTTCGGACAGCCGCGTGGTGACTTTTGCGTCCGGCATGGGCTTCAATTGTGCGCTGCTCGTGGCGCGCGTGCTCGGCCTGCGCCAGCTGTCCGAGATGGAGCCGCAGGCGGAAGCGGAAGGTCCGGACTGGTGCAGCCAGCAATTCCATGACCGCGATGCGCAAGCCTGGACCCGGCTGGACCTGACCCAGCTGGTGCGCGAAGCGCGGTTCCTGCAAGTCGGTTTGTAAAATGCATGCCGCTCACGAGGCGGCACCAATCAAAAAAGCAATCGGGGGAAGGTGTAATGGGATTCAAATTGTTCTCACGCTCCGCCAGCAGCGCTGCGCTCGATACGGCGCAAGACTCGGCGTTTGCCAGTTTCGGTGAAACCACTGTCGGCGGCGACACCGCGGCCGTGGCAGCGCCCGCATCTGCGGCCAATGAAGCCGATGCCGGTTCGCCGCTGCGCCTGCGCGATGCACTGCGCGGCCGCGACGGCCAGGACGGCAGCACTCCCGCTTCCCCTACCACCGCGACCGAAGGCGGCTTCCGCCTGCCCCTGATCGGCCACCTGCCGCCGGCACGCYAGCTGAGCATCCTGTCCACCGCACTGGGCGGCGCGATTCTGGTCAGCGTAGGCCTGGTGGGCTTTAACGCTTATAACTCCGGTGTGGCATCGACCCGTACCCAGATCGCTTCCGACGCGCTGATGCACTCGCAGCGTATCGGCAAGGCGGCGCCGAATGCGGTGCAGGGTAATGCCGAAGCTTTCCGCCAGCTGGAGGAAAGCCGCAATGAAATGAATCACGCACTGAATGTGCTGACCGACGGCGGCCGCTATGCCAACCGCAGTGTGGGTTCGGCGCCTTCGTCCGTGCAGAGCGTGGTGCTGGAAGCGAAGAAGCGCTGGGCCGCTTCGGACAAGGCTTCCGCCACCATTATCAAACACAAGTGGGACTTGAGCGGTCTGGATGAAACGCTGCAGAAGCTGAACGCCATGTCGCCGGAACTGCTGTCGATGACCGAGGACATCACCGCCACCAAGGCCCGCCAGGGCGGCAGCGCGCGTGAGATGGTGGCCCTGGGCCGCCTGTCCATGCTGACCCAGCGTATGAGCCGCAGCGCGAGCGCCTTCCTGACCGAGGGCGGCATCAGCTCGGAAACCGCGTTCCAGCTGGGCCGCGACACCACCGTATTCCGCAACACGCTGGAAGGCCTGGAGAAAGGTAACGAAGCGCTGGGCGTCACTGCGGTGAAGGATGCGGAAACCCGCGAAAAGCTCACGGTGCTGAAGAAGCAGTTCGAGGATTACCAGAAGCTGGTGACTTTCATTCTGGACCGTCTGGAAAAATTCTCCGCTGCGAAGAGCGCGGAACGACTGCTGTTTGCCGAAAACGAGCCACTGCGTAAGAGTCTGGCCGAACTGCAGGTATCCCTGCGTGACGCACAGGACTCGCTGGGCCTGGCCTTCTGGCTGATGGTGGCCGGCGGTGTGCTGACGCTGGTGTTTGCAGCGGCAATCGGCCGCGTGCTGCTGCAGGATTCGCAAGCCCGTAGCCGTTCTTCGGAACGCCGCCGCCAGGAAGCGGAAACCATGCGCGTCAAGGCGCAGCAGCAGGAAGAGGCGGCAAACGCCATGAACGAACAGAATCAGGCCGCAATTCTGCGACTGATGAACGAACTGCAGGAAGTGGCGGACGGTGACTTGACCGTGCAGGCAACCGTGTCCGAAGACATTACCGGCGCCATTGCCGACTCGGTGAACTATACCGTGGAAGAGCTGCGTGGCCTGGTGGGCCGCGTGACGGTAACGGCGGAGCAGGTGACGGCTGCTTCGACCCACGCATCCGGCATTTCCAGCGACCTGCTGACGGCATCGCAGCAGCAGTCGCGCGAGATCGAAGACGCATCGGCCACCGTCATGAAGATGGCGAACGAGATTACCGAGGTGTCCAAATCGGCATCCGAATCGGCGGACGTGGCGCGCCAGTCCGTTACCGCGGCACGCCAGGGCGCAACGGCGGTGCAGAACGCGATCAAGGGTATGGACGAGATCCGCGAGCAGATCCAGGAAACCTCCAAGCGCATCAAGCGGCTGGGCGAATCTTCGCAGGAGATCGGCGAAATTACCGAGCTGATTTCCGACATTACCGAACAAACCAACGTGCTGGCGCTGAATGCGGCGATCCAGGCGGCATCGGCGGGTGAAGCCGGCCGCGGCTTCTCCGTGGTTGCGGAAGAGGTGCAGCGACTGGCGGAACGCTCCGCCGACGCGGCGAAGCAGATCGGCGCGCTGGTGCGCACGATTCAAACTGACACGCACGACGCGGTCGCAGCTATGGAAAAATCTACCCAGGGTGTGGTGGAAGGTGCCAAACTGTCCGACGCGGCAGGTACTGCGCTGGACGATATCTCTCGCGTGTCGAACCGCCTGGCCGAACTGATTGAAGGCATGGCGTATGCAACAGGCATGCAGGCTACGTCGGCTGGTGGCGTGGCAAACAATATTCAGCACATTCTGAAGGTGACGCAGCAAACGCAGGACGGTACCCAGCAGACCGCCCAGTCCGTGCGCAAGCTGCAAGTGCTGGCACAGGAGCTGAAGAACTCCGTGTCGCGATTCCGTATTTCTGCCTGAGGAATAAATGAGCCAAACTGATTTTCCGTTCGCCGCATCGCCACACTTCGACACCGGCCCGCTATCGTGGGTGATGGTGGAAATCCGTGAGGCGCTGGCCCGCTCCCGCACCGCTTTGTTTGAAGCGGGCGGGCGTGACCCGGAAGATCAGTCGACCGCCTTGCAGCACGCCAAATCCCACCTGCACCAGGCGCACGGCGCGCTGCAGATGGTGGACGTCGATGGCGTGGTGCTGCTGACCCAGTTGGCCGAAGTGGTGCTGGACCGTTTCAAGGACGGCTCGCTGAAATGCACGCCCGACCACGCGCAGGTGCTGGCCAATCTGTACCAGGCGCTGGTGGAATTCCTGGAGGAGCTGCTGTCCGGCGCGCCTTTCCAGCCGGTGCGCCTGTTCCCTTATTTCCGCGACGTGCAGGACTTGCTGGGCATCGACCGCGTGCACCCGGCCGACCTGTTCTTCCCCGATCTCACGCACGTGCCCGAACTGCCGGCGCCCTTGCTGGGTGCCGCGCCGACCACCGAGGCGTCGCCCAAAGCTTACACGGCCCTGCGTCAGCGCTTCGAGCGCGCACTGCTTCCGTATCTGAAGGCCGGCGATTCGGCTACGCAATCGATCCAGGCTGCTGCCTTGCAGGCGGCCGTCACCGACGTGGCGGACCTGCAGAGCGAACCGAAAGCGCGCGTTTTCTGGCGCTCGATGCAGGCATTTTCCGAGCTGGTCGTGGGTGGCCAGCTGGAAAGCGGCAAATACGTCAAGCAGCTGTTTGGTCTGATTAATCTGCAACTGCGTCGCCTGTCGCAAGGCGCCCCGGAACAGCCGGATGCGATGCTGCGCGAAGCCCTGTTCTTCATCGCCGGCGCGGACGCAGGCAGCCTGCCGCCATTGGCACGCCAGCTGCGCGCGGCCTATCTGCTGGATGGCATGGTGCCGCACGATTTCGAGCAGCGCCGCTACGGCAAGATCGATCCCGATGCGCTGACTGCGGCGCGCGAAGGCATCGCCCGCGCACGCAGCACCTGGCAGCGCATGGAGCAGTCGGAAGTCAATCCGGATCTGGATGCTGAATTCCGCGATTCGCTGAACGAAGTGGCGCAGGCCAGCGACAAGCTGGGCCTCGAGGCGCTGTCCGGCCTGATGCGCCAGTTGTCGGATACCGCCGCGCGCGTATCGAAGGGCCGCAGCGAAGCGCTGGGCCTTGAAATGGCTACCGCGCTGCTGTTCGCGGAACATGGCATCGACCAGATCCGCCATCTGCCGGATGACTTCAATGTGCATGCCGACACCATTGGCGCCCGCCTGAAGGCAATGGAAGCCGGCGGCGATGCGCCGGAACCGGCGCAATGGCAGGGCAGCCTGGCGCGCCAGATGCACGAGAACGATACCGTTGTCGCGCTGTCGATGGAGCTGAAAGCGGGCCTGCGCCAGATCGAGAAAGTGCTGGACGAGTATTACACCGATCCGTCCAAACGCTCGGAACTGGCATCGCTCGACAAAGTGGTGCATCAGCTGGAAGGCGCGCTGGCCATCCTCGATCAGGACGACGCCACCCGCGCGGCCAAGCATGTCCGCTCTGAAATTCAGAAGCTGGCTGCGGGCCTGGATGATCCGGCCCACGAGCCGCGCCATCTGGACGAAATCGCGCAGAACGTTGGTGCGCTGGGCTTCTTCGTCGATATGCTGGCGCAGAATCCGGAAGGCGCGCGCGAGCGCTTCGCCTTCGACGCGGAGCAGGGCACGTTCCGCGCCGTACCGTTCAAGAAGATTGCCGGGCCCGAGTCGATTCCCGTGCTGGACGAACCGCTGCCGGCGCCGGAACCGGTGCCGGAAGCGGTTGTCGCCGCGCCGCCTGCCGCGTCGGAAGGCGTGTCCGGCGAAGAGGCGGTGGAARCCGAGCTGCTCGAAATCTTTATCGGCGAGGCGCAGGAAGTGCTGGCCTTCGTCCGCGAGACGTTGGCGCGCCCACGCAGCGAGGCGGGCACGCTGGACAACATGACCATGCTGCGCCGCTCCTTCCACACGCTGAAAGGCAGCGGCCGCATGGTCGGCCTGAATAATTTCGCCGAAGGTGCTTACGGCATCGAGAAGGTGATGAACCTGTGGTTGGCCGAAGAGCGCCCGCTGTCGGACACGCTGTTCGCACTGCTCGACCGCGCGTCGACCGACATGAGCGCATGGGTCGACGAACTGGCCGCCTCCGGCCGCTCCTCCCGTTCCAGYGACGCACTCGTTGCGGCCGCGCTGCGCGTGCAGAACGGCGAGGCGTTCAGCATGGACGAAGCCGCCGCCGCTGCGCCTGCCGCACCGGCGCCCGCCGCCGAAGCGCAGGCATCAAGCAGCGCGCTCACGCTCGCTGACGATGCAGCCGCCAACGCGCCTGCCGTCGACGCCGATGCCGCCGCCAATGTGTCTGTCTTCGACGCCAATCCCGCCGTGGCTCCCGCGGTCCCCGTGGAGCCACTCGCTGAAGCTGCAAACTCCGCTCCCGTCGCTGAAGACGCGGCCACGGCCGCTGCTAGCGCCGACGCAGCCGCTCCCAGCGCTGACGCAGCCGCCGAAGCAGATGCCGTCGCCGAAGCCGCCACCGCCGATGCTGGCGCTGCGGCCGGAGAATTGTCCAACGACGCGTCCGACCTGGTGGCAACTGAAGCCAGCACCGGCGCCGCCGCCGCCGATGCCGAAGACATCTCGCTCGACTTTACCAGCCAGGCAGCGCCGGAAGAGTCCGCGGCCGACGCCCCTGCTGCCGCGCGCCCTCCTGCGCGTAATGGCAACGTCATCGAATTCCCGGCAGCGACTGCGCCAGCCGCGCCGGCGCCGTCGGCCGACGACAACGTCAAGTTTGTGGGCCGCCTGGCGATTCCGCTGCCGCTGTACAACATCTACCTGGCCGAAACCGATGAGCTGGTGCGCAAGCTCACGCGCGATTTCGGCGAGTGGCGCCATGAGCGCCGCGCCGTCAGCCCGGAAGCGCTGAAGGCCTCGCATACGCTGACCGGCACCTCCGCCACGGTCGGCTTCAAGGCCCTGCGCGAGCTGGCCTACGCGCTGGAAACCACGCTGCAGGCGCTGCAAGCGCCGGTGCCGAACCTGGACGACGCCCAGCACGATCTGTTCGACTTCACCATCGAGCGTGTGCGCCAGATGCTGGCCAGCTTCGCTGCTGGCGAAATGCCGCCGGATCAGCCGGAACTGATCACCGCGCTGCAGAAGCTGCGCGACGAACTGTCCCACCCGCCCGCCGACATCGACGCGCGCCTGGACAGCATGTTCGCCGCCACCGAAGCGACGGAAGTCACTGAGGCCGCCGAAACCATCGAAGCCGCCCCTGCACCGCTGCCGGAAGCCGGCCACTTGGAAGAGCGTCTCGACGCGCTGTTCACCGACACCTATCACAGCCTGGTCGCCAATCCGCCAGCAGCACCGGAGCGCAAAGCTCCTGTAGCCAAGCCGGACATGGCCACGCAGGACGAAAGCATTGACGATCTGTTCAGCGCCGCCTTCGACGACGCTTTCGCTCCACCGCTGACCCAGACCGCACCGAAGCACGAAGAACCGCTGCATCTGGTGCCGAGCGCGCCGTCCGAAGAAGCCGAAATTGAAGCCGCCGAATCCGGCGCGCTGGTCGAATCGATTGAAGAACCAATTGCCGCCGCCGAGGCGCACACGGAAGTAGAGGCCGTCGACCCGGTCGCCCTGCACGCGCAGGAAGATGCCGCAGCGGCGGAAGAATCGATGGAAATCGACGCCATCGAAGCGACCGAAGTCGCCTTCGAGGCCAACGAGGCCGAAGCCACGGGCGAAGCAGGTCTGCACGAAGCCGTCAACCTGGAC
>NZ_JBFRDW010000171.1:0-9676 GCF_052113985.1 Pseudoduganella sp. RAF53_2
TTCGACTCCAGCAGGCGGTCAATGTCTGTGTCGATGGCGAAGTGCCGGGCTGCGTATATACCGCTGAGTAGAGTAAGCACCGAGGCGACGGCGATCGTGATCCCGGCGCGGTGCACGGCAATACGGACCAGGCGGATGAGCAGTGCTGTCAGCATGAGCAGTGGGCGGCTGGCTCGCGGCGTGAAATGGAAGAACCAGTATAGCAGCAGCTGCCGTTCTCATGGCAATCATGCCAACGTTGCGCGGGCAAGCGCGTTATACTGGGACGGACCGCCGCGTTCCGCGGCATTGTTGAGTGAAGCCGCCTATGAAAAACTATGCAGCCCTGATGCCTCTTGCCGCCGTGCTGGCGGCCGCGCCCGCGCTGGCCCAGAACCAGGCCACACCGGACGCGCTGGTACGTGCCGCCGTGGAAAACGTGGTGGGGACCATCCAGTCCGATCCCGCCACCCGCGGTGGTGATATGGCCAAGATCACAGCCGTCGTGCAGCAGAAGTTCCTGCCTTATACGGACTTCCAATACACGACGAAGCTTGCTGTTGGCAAGGCGTGGAGTACCGCCACGCCTGAGCAACGCCAGCAGTTGTTCCAGCAGTTCCAGGCTTTGCTGGTGAAGACCTATGCGTTGTCGCTGTCGCAGATGCGCGAGCAGAACGTGAAGTTCCAGTATGTGCCCGTGAAAGGTGGGGCCAGCGCGAACGACACCGTCGTGCAGACGCATGTGGTGACCAATGGCGAGGATATGGCGATTGAATATCGCCTCACGCGCACCCAGAACGGCTGGAAGATTTACGACATCAATATGATGGGCGCCTGGCTGATCGAGATCTATCGCAAGCAGTTTGCCGATATCGTGGCGCGCGATGGGGTGGACGGTTTGCTCAAGTTCCTCGACCGCCACAACAAGGCTGGCGCCTGAGTTCACGGGGCGGCCTCGCGCGGGCCGCTGCTGCGCTTCCATCGGTGCAGTTCGAGCCATTGCCATGACAGCAGTGCCGGCACGCCGAACAGGATTTCCCGCGCACGTTTGACCAGGGCCAGCGACAGCGCGATCTCGGAGCTGATGCCGAGGATTTCGCCCAGCATCAGCACCACCGCTTCCTGCACGCCGAGGCCCGCCGGCACAAAGAAAGCCATTTGCCGCGCCGCCTGCGTCAGCGCTTCAATGAATAAGGCTTGCCACAGCGTGGCCTCATGGCCAAGCAGGGTCAAGGCGAACCACACTTCCGCAGTACCCAGCAACAATCCACCCAACTGCCATGCCATTGCCGTAAGCAGGACGCCGGGACGCCGCACCAGCGATTTGATATGCGCGTCGAGTTTCGCGCCGTCGCCCAGTGCGCCGAACTGGTCGCCGAAGACTTTTTGCGCCAGGCCGCCGAGTCTTGCGAAGATGGCGCCGTGGTGCAGGGCGAGGGCGAAGATGATTGGCCCGGCCAGCGACAGCACCAGGCCGCCGATGATCGCCCAGCCGTAACGGRTGCCGTCGATGGACATCAGAAGTCCCAGCACCCCCAGCACGGTGAAGGCGTAGTAGGAGAACATGGTGACCATCACTTCCGTGACGATGCTGGCGGCGATGGCGCCGGTGTCGCTCATTCTTAATCGCGCGAGGCGGATGCCAACCAGTTCGCCGCCGACACTGGCAGTCGGCAGCAGGCGGTTGACGGCTTCGCGCACCATCGCGGTCCACCACAGGAAGGGGAGCGGCGCGCGCTCGTGCGGCAGGGCGGCGTGCAGCAAGGTGCGCCAACCCTGGGCGTCCAGCAGGAGCGGCAGCGCGTGCAGCGGCAGCAGCAGGAGCAGCGGCCAGCCAGCCTGGGCGACCACGCTCATCACATCCGCTGCACCTTCATGAATGACCAGCGCAGTCAGGCCAACCAGGCCAACCAGCGCAAACAGATAAGCCAGCCGCTTCATCGTACAGCGCGCCCAAGAGGGCCGGTGCCGCCCGCTGGCTCACCAGCCGCTGCAGCGTCGTGCGCCGCTGCGATGTCGCCCCGGGTCGAAGCAGGCACGCGCAGCGGAACGGCGCCGTCGGCACCAACGGGTGCTGGGGCGCGTGGTGCATCGCTTCCGGAACTCATCGCGGCGATGGCGTCCTGCGGCCTGGCCACGTCGGCGCGGACTGCCGCGGGATCGCCTGGCGCGTCGGTGTTCGCGTGGTGCGCGGGATTGCTTGGCGCATCGCTGTGCGTGTGGTGCGCGGGATCGCATAGCGCATTGTTGTGCGCGTGGCGCGCGGGAATGGCGTCGACGGGCTGAGGCGGCGCGGCGCGGCGGGAAAGCGGCGAGCCGGAAAGCAGCACGTCGGTAAAGCCGCCGCGCGGGAGAGCGAGGGCGTCGAGGGCGGCGCGGACGCGGGGGGACAGCAGGGCGGCCAGTTCGTCGGCGTGGCGGTAGTCGGACATGGTGGAGGTGATCGGCACGGCGCTGGCGACGGCGGGGTGGAAGTAGATTTCGGTGACGCCGGGACCGAGCCGCGAGAGAGCGGCCAGCACGGCTGCTTCGTCCATGGCGCCGCTGGACTCGATACCGACCACGTAATCATTATGCGCAATGCCCGCTGCGCGCAGACGGCGGCGCAGCAGCAATAGCCACGGCCGCAGCCACCACGGCGCGCTTGCCTCCAGCGGCAGGCGAATCGCGCGCATGCCGTACTGACGGCCGATCTGCAGGATCAGCGACAGAATCGTCGGATGCAAATGGAAGTGCTTGTGGCAGTTGACGTGATCGAGCGGCAGGCCAGTCGCAGCAAAGGCTTCAAACTGCGCGCGGATTTCCGCCGCGAGCTGACGGCGTACATGGGGCAGGAAGAAGAAGCGAACGCCGTTGCCTACCATATCGTCACTGAACCGGCCGTGTGCATCGACCAGTGCGGGGACAGCGGCAGGGGAGAGTGTGGGCGCCCCATCGGCCAGAACCAGATGAAGACCGACGCGCAAGCCCGGCAGGCGCCGCGCACGCGCGACGGCATCGGCCGCGGCGGGAGCGGAAACCATCAGGCTGGTGGCGTTCAGGACGCCGTCGCGGTACGCCAGTTCGACACCTTCGTTCACGGCGGCGTGCAGACCGAAGTCGTCCGCCGTGAAGATCAAGCCGCGCGGCGAGGCCGCTGTGTCAGGCGAAGACAGCTCAGGCCTCGTGCGATCGCAGGAAGTGGAAGAATTCGACACCTTCGCGCAGGCGGCGCTTGGTCATTTCCCAGCTGCCCAGCATCTCGCGCACGATCTCCCAGATTTTGCTGGGGCGGAAGTAGAAGCGTTTGTAGAACACTTCCACGCTGTGATAAATCTCTTCGCGCGACAGATGCGGATAGCTCAGTGCCGACAACTGCACGCCCTGGTCGTTCACCAGGCTGATGACCTTGCGGTCCTTCAGCCAGCCATTCTCCATGGCCTGCTGATACAGCGTGGTGCCGGGATACGGCGCGGCCAGCGACACCTGGATGGTGTGCGGATTGATGTCCTGTGCGTAGCGGATGGTCTTCTCGATCGTATCCTGGGTTTCGCCCGGCAGGCCGAGAATAAAGGTACCGTGAATCGTGATGCCCAGTTCACGGCAGTCGGACGTGAAGCGGCGTGCGATATCGGTGCGCAGACCCTTCTTGATGTTCAGCAGGATCTGGTCRTCGCCGGATTCGTAGCCTACCAGCAGCAGGCGCAGGCCGTTTTCCTTCATGATCTTCAGAGTGCTGTAAGGGACATTGGCCTTGGCATTGCAGGACCACATCATGCCCAGCTTACCCATGCCGCGTGCGATTTCTTCAGCACGTGGACGGAAGTCGGTGAAGGTGTCGTCGTCGAACATGATCTCCTTCACTTCCGGCATGTTCTCCTTGATCCATTTGACCTCGGCCAGCACGTTTTCGGCCGAACGGGTGCGATAGCGGTGGCCGCCCACGGTCTGTGGCCACAGGCAGAAGGTGCAGCGCGAACGGCAGCCGCGGCCCGTGTAGATCGAGACGTAAGGATGCTTGAGGTAACCGATGAAGTAATTTTCCACCTTCAGGTCGCGTTTGTAGATCGGTGCGACGAAAGGCAGTTCGTCCATGTTCTCGATCATCTCGCGCGGCGGGTTGTGCTTGATCGTGCCGTCGGCCAGCTTGTAGCTCAGGCCCGTGATCTCGGACAGCGGGCGTCCCTCCGCCACTTCCTTGCACGTGTAGTCGAATTCTTCGCGGCAGATGAAGTCGATGGCCGGGCTGTCACCCAGGGTCGCATCCGGTTCCACGGCAGCTTTTGCGCCGACCAGGCCAATCAGGAACGAAGGCTTGCGCGCTTTCAGCGCTTCGGCGAACTTCACGTCGGTCGGGAAGGACGGCGTGCTGGTGTGGATGATGATCAGCTCATACTCGTCGCAGATTTCCAGCGTCTGTTCGACGGTCAGTTCATCGGCGGGCGCGTCGAGCAGGCGGCTGCCCGGCACCATGGCCGCAGGCTGGGCCAGCCAGGTCGGATACCAGAACGATTTGATTTCGCGTTTGGCCTGGTAGCGCGAACCGGCGCCGCCGTCGAAACCGTCAAAGGAAGGTGCCTGCAGAAATAAGGTTTTCATTGCGACCTTTCGGGAAGCGGTTGTGCATCATGCACGGACAAGGTTTGCTGACGCCAGCGAACGCGCGAGCCGCTCAAGGCGGCGGCCCATTCGGCCAGCAGCAGGGCGTCGCGCAGCGGGGCTCGCAGTGCGGCGCTGAAGGAACCGGCTTGCCAGCTGCGCACAATGGCGCCGGCCAGCAGCAGTGCCCAGCCGGTCTGGCCGGGCGCGATCGCGAGGCCGAGCAGGAGCATTGGCCAGGTGAACGTAATGAAGGTGAAGGCGAAACCTGCTGGGTTCAGCGAGCGGATCGTGCGCATCCAGCGCAGCTCGTGGCGCCACAGGTCCTTCAGGGTTTTTTCGGTGACGTCGGTGGTTACCACGACGTCGGAGAGTACGGTCGTCAGGCCTTGCTGGCGCGTGAGTTCGCCGAGCCAGTAGTCGTCGGCCAGGCGGTCTTTTAATGCGCTGAAGCCGCCGATGGCGTTCAGTGCGTCGCGTCGCAGCGCAATCGTTGCGCCGAACGCGAAGCTGCGCGAGCCGCCGGCGTGGGCGACGTGCACGGATGGTGCGAACCAGTCGTCGATGAATTGCACGCCGAGTTGCGGCCAGCCTTTAGCGGCGGCGCGGCCTTTATATAAACAGGTGACGACACCGGTCTTTACGTCGGCCAGCGGGGCGGTGACGCGCACCAGATAATCGTTCGGCACGGCGATGTCGCTGTCGGCCAGCACGAGCCAGTCGTGGCGGGCGTGCGGCATCATGTTCAGCAGGTTGCTGACTTTGGGGTTGCTGCCGTGCGTAGCTGGATCGATTGCCAGCGCAATATCGCGCTGCGGATAGTCGGCTTGCAGGCGGCGCACCACGGTGACTGCGGGATCGTTCGCATCCCGCACGCCGAACACGAGCTGGTAGGACGGATGCGATTGCTGGCAGAACGTCGCCAGGTTCTCATACAGCCGCGGCTCCGCTCCGCACAGCGGCTTAAGCACCGTGACCGGGTGCGCAGCAACCAGTGCGTCCGACGGCATGGACGGCACGCGAACTGACGCCGGCGCGTCGATGGCGGAATTTTGCGCGGCTGCGGTGCCGAGCGCGGGCGAACGGGCATGGCGCGCGCGCGTGGTGGCGAGCGTGGCGAGCAGGGCATAGGCCGTGGCGGCTGCGCTGAGCGCGCCGCCGGCCAGCACTGCCGTGTCCATTAGCGGCCTCCTGCCTCGGCGGGAGCGGCAGCAGGAGCAGCGGCGCCGCGTGTTGCAGCTTTGCGGTTGCCGATTTCGTCCAGGCGGATCGCAACTTCCTTGTTGTAGTTGAATTCCGCAGGACGCTGCTTGTCGAGCGCGATATCCGGCGCCATCGGGCCATCGGTCTTCACGCCGCGCAGGTTGACCATCATGGCTTTCAGCGGATTCTTGATGGTGTCGGTCACCGCAGTAGCTTCGTAGCCGCTGTGGACCATRCAATTCGCGCACTTCTCGTAATTGCCGGTGCCGTATGCATCCCAATCGGTTTCTTCCATCAGCTCCTTGAAGGTGGCGGCATAGCCTTCACCCAGCAGGTAGCAGGGACGCTGCCAGCCAAACACGGTGCGCGCCGGATTGCCCCAAGGCGTGCAATGGTAGGTCTGGTTCCCGGCCAGGAAGTCCAGGAACAGCGACGACTGGCTGAACGCCCAATTCTTGCCGCCGCGGCCGCGCGCAAGAATATCGCGGAACAGCTGGCGCGTTTTGGAACGGGTGAGGAAGTGTTCCTGATCCGGCGCGCGTTCATAGGCATAACCCGGCGACACGGTAATGCCGTCCACGCCCATGTCTTTCAGCGTGTCGAAGAAGTTCGCGACATTCTCCGGAACCGCATCGTTGAACAGCGTGCAGTTGATGTTGACGCGGAAGCCGCGTGCCTTGGCGGCCTTGATCGCGGCCACAGCGCGGTCGTACACGCCTTCCTGCGACACCGAGTGGTCGTGCATTTTCTGGTCGCCGTCCAGGTGAACGGACCAGACGAAATAAGGGCTGGGTTCATACTGGTCCAGCTTCTTTTCCAGCAGCAGGGCATTGGTGCAAAGGTAGACGAAGCGCTTGCGGGCGATGATGCCCTTCACGATAGCCGGCATATCTTTGTGCAGCAGCGGTTCGCCGCCTGCAATCGACACCACCGGCGCTCCCGATTCATCCACCGCCTGCAGGCATTCCTCGATCGACAAGCGCAGGTCCAGGATAGGGTCCGGATAATCGATCTTGCCGCAGCCATTACAAGCGAGGTTGCAGCGGAAGAGCGGTTCCAGCATCAGGGCCAGCGGGTAGCGCTTGCGGCCAGACAGTTGCTGGCGCACGATGTAGCTGCCCACGCGGACAGCCTGCAGAAGAGGTATCGCCAAAATCAGCCTCCAGAAAAATCCAGAAAAAATCTTCAGACAGAAACCGGCTGTACATCAGCCAGTTCGGCAGGCAGGCGGAACTCAGCGTGTTCCTCCTTGCCGTCCATTGTAGAGACATTTACCGGACCTAGCTTGCGCAGGGCATTCAGCACATCCTCCACCATGGCTTCCGGCGCCGAAGCACCGGCCGTAACGCCGACCACATTGGCACCGCGGACCCAGGCCGGGTCAAGCTCGCTGCCATCTGCGATCAGGTAACTTGGCACACCCATCTCCGTTCCGATCTCACGCAGGCGGTTCGAATTGGAGCTGTTGGTGGCGCCGATCACGAGGATAACATCAACCAGCTTTGCTAGCTGGCGCACTGCACTTTGCCGGCTTTGGGTCGCGTAGCAGATGTCCTTGGTATCGGGACCGACGATGTTCGTGAAGCGCTTTTCCAGCGCAGAGATGATGTTTTTCGTGTCGTCCACGCTGAGCGTGGTCTGGGTGACGTAGGCCAGCGGCGCATCGTTATCCAATGCGAGTGTGGCGACGTCGGCT
Organism: Pseudoduganella sp. RAF53_2; assembly: GCF_052113985.1. NCBI lineage: Bacteria > Pseudomonadati > Pseudomonadota > Betaproteobacteria > Burkholderiales > Oxalobacteraceae > Pseudoduganella > Pseudoduganella sp. RAF53_2. The sequence goes on from NZ_JBFRDW010000171.1 coordinate 7,457, forward strand.
TCGGTTTCGACCAGGATCACCTCGCCGGGGATCTGGCCCATGGTGCCTATTACTTCTGGATGACCTGCGTGGCCGATCAGGAGCACAGTGCGGCCGCTTGCAGCATATTGGCGGCCCTGGTTGTGGATCTTGATGACGAGTGGGCAGGTGGCATCGATCGGCCGCAACTGGCGATCCTCGGCTTCGGCTTCCACCGAAGCGGGCACGCCGTGGGCGCTGAAGACTGTGACCGCATCTTTCGGTACAGACTCCAAGGACTCGACAAAAACCGCGCCTTTGCGTCGCAAGCCTTCGACCACGTGCTTGTTATGCACGATCTCGTGGCGCACAAAGACGGGGGCACCGAACTTGATCAGTGCGCGGTCCACAATCTCGACCGCTCGCACTACACCAGCACAGAACCCGCGCGGTTGGGCAAGAATCACCTGCATCAGAGACTCCCTTCTTTCCGGACGTCCAGCTCAATGTGTTTACTGAAAATAACAACATTTATGGCACAACAGGACTTACTATATACCGGTATCGGATTGTGTGCACTTTTCGCAACCTACTTTTTGTCTCCAAGCAGAAACTTCATGGTCGAAGATGACATTCTTGTGACCGGCGCGTCCGGTTTTCTTGGCTCAGCCGTAGTACGCAAGGCGCTGGATCGGGGCCTGCGGGTACGCGTGCTGGTGCGCGCCAACAGCCCGCGCCGCAACCTGGACGGGTTACCCGTACGGGTGGTCGTGGGCGATATGCGCGATGCGGCGTCGATGCGTGAAGCCATGCGGGGTGTAAGGTATTTATGCCATGTGGCTGCGGACTACCGCTTGTGGGCGCCCGACTCCGAGGAAATCGTAAGGGCCAATACCGAAGGCACGCGCGCGGTGATGGAAGCGGCACTGGCCGCCGGCGTTGAGCGCGTGGTGTATACCAGCAGCGTGGCGACCTTGCGCGTGGCTGGCGCGACCGCGCCGGTTGCCGAGGATGCGGGTATGGCGGCCGAGGAAGCCATCGGCGGCTATAAGCGCAGCAAGGTGATGGCCGAGCGGCTGGTGGAGCGGATGATCGCCGAACAGGGGCTGCCTGCGGTAATCGTTAACCCCTCAACGCCAGTAGGGCCTCGTGATGTTCGTCCAACACCGACCGGGCGCATTATTGTGGAAGCGGCGTCGGGCAAGATGCCGGCCTTTGTCGATACGGGGCTCAATCTGGTGCATGTGGATGATTGCGCCGAGGGGCACTTCCTGGCGCTGGAGCGTGGACGCGTGGGCGAGCGTTACATTCTTGGCGGGCAGGATGCCACCTTGCGCGAAATTCTCGGCGAGATCGCGTCGCTGAGCGGGCGCCGTGCGCCAAGCGTGGAACTGCCACGCTGGCCGCTCTATCCTTTGGCGCATCTTGCCGAAGGCGCGGCGCGGCTGACGGGGCGTGAGCCTTTCCTGACCGTGGACGGTCTGAAGATGTCGCGCTACCGTATGTTCTTCACTTCAGCGAAGGCGCAGCGCGAGCTGGGTTATGCGCCGCGTCCATATCGCGAAGGTCTAAGCGACGCCCTGGGCTGGTTCCGCGCCGAAGGCTATCTGCATTAGCGCAGGAACTTGAGCGCGAGACTGGCGAGGCGCGGCACGGTGTTCGGGCGCAGCAGGCGCGTATCGTAGCCCGCCATGCGCCGCTCGTTCTCTTCCAGGCACAAGGCAATCAATGCCTTCGGCTCCAGCGGATCGGCCACCGCGCCCGATCCGGTCATGGTGAAGTTGGCGTCATTCGCGCTGCCATCGGCATCGATGCCGCGCGCAATGCCGATGCGCTCCCAGATCAGGAAAGCCCATACGCGCATCACCTTCAGCGCAAACAAAGGACGGCGCCACCATGGCAGCTGGCGCTTGTACCACGCGGCCCAGTTGACGAAGAACAGAATGTGGCGGCCTTCCTCCTGGATCACCGGCTCAAAAGTCTCCACCAGTTCGGCCGGGAAGTAACCGGAGCGTTTGGCCGCAGCAAACAGGCCAAAGGCAAAGAAGCTGTCGATGCATTCGCTGTAGCCGGTGACCAGCCAGCCCCATTCCGGATCATCCGGCGGTGGATAGTCGGGTTCGGGAGCAAGCTTGATGCCGTAAGCCTCAACCAGTTTGGAGAGCACGACTTGGTGGCGGGCCTCTTCGTCCGCAACCACATCGAGGGCGCGGCGCAGCAGCGGGTCTTGAACGGTTAGCGCGAAGGTGCGCACGCGGATGG
>NZ_JBFRDW010000172.1:0-9645 GCF_052113985.1 Pseudoduganella sp. RAF53_2
ATACCGACCAGCCGGAATGGGATTGGCCTTCGCCAGTCCAGACTTTATCCGGCGTCAGCAGAACGGGACGCCMACTAGCTGCCTGTGCGGAAGCGCACAACAGCATTATTGCCGCGGTGACGGCGCGAGAAAGAAGCATAGCCATATTTAAGGAGAATACGGCGGAGATAATCCGGTGAACGACCGGACTATTATTCCGCCGTCGCAGCCTTATTAGGCTTCTTTAATCAGGAAGTCTTCCTTCTTCTTGCCTTCCAGCCATTTCGGCGCACGGCCACGGCCGGTCCAGCTTTGACCGCTGGCTGGATCACGATATTTCATCGGCACCGGAGCGCGTGGCTTTACCGGCTTGCCGCTCTTGGCCGCCGGGCCCAGATCGGCAATGGTCAGATTATATTCGCGCATGATGGCCAGAATCTGATCTTTGGCCTTGCCGATTTCGGTCTTGCGCGCGTTTTCCGCGAGATTTTGCAGTTCGGCGATCTTCGCCTGGTATTCCTGATAAGTCGTCATCTCTCTATCCTAAGTTGGAAAAAACAGGGTGTGACAATGTGTGAGATTTCATTGTCGCCAATGTACCATAGTTTTCGGTAATTATTCCAGTTAATTTAACAACATTAATAAAAGCCTGCCACACGGTTGAACGCAACTTCATTTAAGTGGCCAGCTTTAATAAGGGTATTAATTATTGACATTGCTCTGCCACAGGCGCAGCCTCGTCTGGTCGGCATGTGCCGGCGTCCAAAACAGGGAGGCTCACAATGAAAACGATCGCCGCAATTGTTCTGGGGTTAGCAGTCTGCACCACCGCTGTTGCGCAGGAAAAGCGCATTTATAAAGAAGGGACCGTGACTTCCGTCTCCTTCATCCGCACCAAACCTGGCCACTTCGACGACTACATGAAGTTTTTACTGGGTCCGTATAAGGCCGTGATGGAAGCGCAGAAAAAGGCCGGACTGGTCGTGGATCACCGCATCTACGCAGCGAATCCGAAGAATCCGCACGAACCGGACGTGATCCTGACAGTCACTTATGCCAATATGGCGGCACTGGACCGAAGCGATGAAGCCGATGCTGTCTCGTCCAAAGTCGCCGGTAGTTTCGAAGCGCAGGATAAAGCGTATGCCGATCGGGAGGCCATTCGCGAAGTGCTGGGAAGTGAATTGATCCGCGAGCTGCATGCCCGCTAAAGCATTACCCGGGTTGCCGGGATAGCACTATTTCCGGCGCCCGGGCACACGGCTATAATGCGCTATTCAACCTTGAATGGAATGCCATCACCGTGTCCCGTCTCGCCGTACTGCCTCAATACCTGCTGCCAAAAGGCGCCCTGACCAATTTCGCGGGCCGCGTGGCCGGCGCCAAAGGCGGCGCCATGACGACGCGCCTGATCCGCTGGTTCGTGGGCAAGTACGATGTGAACATGGACGAGGCGGCCAATCCGGACATCGCCAGCTATCACAGTTTCAACGAATTCTTCACCCGCGCGCTGAAGCCGGGCGCACGTCCGCTGGCCCAGGCTGATTTCATTTGCCCGGTGGATGGCCGCATCTCGCAGTTCGGCGATATCGAGGACGACCAGATTTTCCAGGCCAAGGGACACAAGTTCACCACCACCGCGCTGGTGGGCGGCGACAAGACCCTGGCCGACCAGTTCCGCCATGGCCACTTCGCCAATCTGTATCTGAGCCCGCGCGATTACCACCGCATTCATATGCCTTGCGATGGCAAGCTGACGCGCATGATCTACGTTCCGGGCGAGCTGTTCTCCGTGAATCCGACCACGGCACGCGGCATTCCTGGGCTGTTCGCGCGCAATGAGCGCGTGGTGTGCGTGTTCGATACGGCCAACGGTCCCTTCGTGATGACGCTGGTCGGCGCGACCATTGTCGGCAGCATGGCGACCGTGTGGCACGGCGTGGTCAACCCGCCGCGCCAGCCGTCGATCTGCGAATGGACTTATGCGGACAAGGACATCGTCCTGAAAAAAGGCGAAGAACTCGGCCGCTTCCTGCTCGGCTCCACCGTCGTGATGCTGTTCCCTGCCAACACCATGCGCTTCAACACAGACTGGCAACCCGCCGGCCCAGTCCGCCTCGGCGAGGCAATGGCCAACCTGAAGGCCTGAGCTACATCAAGCCGCGCCTTCGCACGCGGCGTATACTGGTAGTTCGGAGGCCGCCAATGACTGCCGTTGACAAAGAATACGTTGACGCGAAGTTTGATTCGCTGAAGCAGTATATCGATACGCGCGTGGCGCATGGCGTGCAAGAGCTCAAGACTGAACTGCATCAGACGATCGCCCAGACCGTCAAATGGTCCGCGGCGATCGCGGCTTCGACGTTAATGATTTTCGTCACCGTCGTGGTCTTTCTGATGAACAACGCGGTGCCGCGCCCGCTGCCAGTGCAGCAAGCTGCACCCGCGCCGGCGCCGGCAGCAGTGGCCGCGCCGATAGTGCCGCAGCCAATCGTCATTGTCATTCCGCTTAAATCTTAGCGCTGCCTTCGGTGGCGTTGAAATTCTCTTCGAGCATATCCAGGAACACGCGCGTCTTGGCCGGCATCAGGCGGCGGCCGGGGAAGACGGCCCAGCCTGTGCTTTCGGGGAAGCTCCAGTCCGGCAAGATGCGGACCAGCTCGCCTTTTTTCACGTGCGGCGCAGCGAATTCTTCGGTGCAGGTGGCGACGCCCAGGCCGGCCGTGGCCAGTTTGGTCAACAGTTCAGGCGAGTTGGCGCGGGTCTTGATCGGCACATCGCGCTCCCACGTCGTCTTGCCGCGTGAGAGCTTCCAGCGGGCCAAACCGTTGACCGCGCGCGGCAAGCTGAGCAGGTCGTGGCGGAACAGGTCGTCTGGATGCTCGGGCAAGCCGTGCAAGCCGGTGTAGTGCGGCGAGGCGAACAAGCCCCAAGTGCTGAGCACGACGCGGCGGGCGGCCAGCGAGGCATCGTCCGGCAGTGCGCCCATGCGGATGGCCACGTCGAAGCCTTCCGCCACCAAATCCACGCGGCGCGGCGACAAATCCAGATCGATGGAAATCGCCGGGTACTTCTTCAGAAAATCGGGCAGCAGACGGATCAGGTGCGAATTGGCAAAGTCGGCGGGCATGGACACCCGCAGCAGCCCATTCGGCGCCTGCTGGCGGTGCTGGGCCAGTGCGCCAGCCGCTTCCGTTTCCTCCGCCACCTTGCGCGCGTGCTCCAGCAGACTTCCACCGAACTCGGTCAGCACCAGCTTGCGCGTGGTCCGCTGCAGCAGGCGCTCGCCCAGCCGGGCTTCCAGCAGCGTCAGACGGYGCGACACGGTTGATTTCGGCAGTTGCAGGCGCTCGGCGGCCTGCGACAGGCTACCGCATTCGACAATTCGGGCGAACAGCAGCAGGTCGCCAGGGTCCAATTCAGTCATGATTGTTCCGTCAGTGGATAAATCATATCCATTTTAACGGCTTCCGAACCAAATTTGGAATTGCTAAAGTATCTCCATCGACGCAGCATTCAACCCAATACAAGGAGCCTTACCATGAACATCCTGCAAATCAACTCCAGCGCACGTAGCCAAGGTGCAGAATCCACCCGTATCGCCGACGCCATCGTCGCCAAACTGGTGAGCCGCCACAGCAACGCACAAGTGACCCGCCGCGACCTGGCATCTGATCCGCACCCGGTGCTGGACGAAGCCGCTCTGGGCGCCCTGTTCACCCCGGCCGACAAACGTACTCCTGAGCAAGCCGCCCGCGTGGCGCTGGACGACGCTCTGATCGCCCAAGTGCAGGCCGCTGACGTGGTGGTGATCGGCGCCCCGACCTACAACTTCGGCATCACCGTGCAACTGAAGTCCTGGTTCGACGCCATCGCCCGTGCCGGCGTGACCTTCAAATACGGTCCAACCGGCCCAGTCGGCCTGCTGACCGGTAAAAAGGTGTACGTTGCCCTGTCCCGTGGCGGCCTGCACAAAGATTCGCCGACCGACACCCAGCTCATGCACCTCAGCATGTTCCTGAAGTTCGTGGGCCTGGATGAAGATCTGCAGTACGTGTTCTCGGAAGGCCATGGCATGGGCCCTGAAATGGTCGCCAAGGCGCAAGCAGCAGCCAACGACCAGATTGCAGCAATCGTTGCTTAATTAATCAAAAAAGGAGAATGGTTATGGGTATCACTAGCGAAAAAATCGGATCGGCCCGCGGCGTGGAACGCATCATCCACGGCCAGGCCGTGATGGATGGCGCAGGCGTGAAGATCAATCGCGTCCTGACCCAGCCGCTCCAGCGCCGCCTCGACCCGTTCCTGATGCTGGACAATTTCGGTTCGGATGAAGCCAACGACTACATCGCCGGCTTCCCCGACCACCCGCACCGCGGTTTCGAGACGGTCACTTATATGCTGACCGGCCGCATGCGCCACCGCGACAGCGCCGGTAATGAAGGCCTGTTGACCAACGGCGGTGTGCAATGGATGACCGCAGGCCGTGGCGTGATCCACTCCGAAATGCCGGAACAGGAAGCCGGTTTGATGGAAGGCTTCCAGCTGTGGCTGAACCTTCCGGCCAAGGACAAGATGCGCAAGCCCTGGTACAAGGACTTCGGCGCCGAAGAGATTCCCGTCTTCGATACCGAAGCGGGCGCCAAGGTACGTGTGATCGCTGGCCGCAGCCATGGCGTGGAAGGCGCCGTGCAGCGCGAGGTCACCGAGCCGCTGTACATCGACGTGGAACTGCCGGCGGGCGCAAGCATCAGCCAGCTTATCCCGGCGGGCCATAACGCCTTTATCTACACCTATCGCGGTGAAGTGAAGGTGGGCGACAAGGCAGTCCCGGCGCGCAGCATGGCGATCCTGGCCAATACGGCAGGCGCCGACGGCGTGACCGTCACGGCGGGCGAAGCGAGCCGCTTCATCCTCCTGGCCGGCAAGCCGCTGAATGAGCCGATCGTGCAGTACGGCCCATTTGTGATGAACTCGCAGGAAGAGATCTTCCAGGCCGTGAATGATTTCCGCGCCGGGAAACTTGGCGAGGAAGCGCACGCGTAATGTTCAACGCAGCACCTGAGGCCCGGACAGGCCTCAGGGCTGTTTCCGCTACAATGCGGAGATGAGCAACCCACTCCTCACCTGGCTGACAAAGCTGAGCCACATGCTCGGCCTGAGCACCGCCGAATCCTTCCCATCCGGCCACGCCTACGCGCGCACCCGCTGGGACAAGGCTTACTTCGATATCGCTTCCGACGTCAAGCCGGATGACATCGAACGCCGCATCTGCGAAGCCATCGCCAACACTCCGCTCGTTTTCGCGCACATCACGAATCCCACGCCTGGCATGCAGCGTGTGCTGTTTGGCCTGATCGAACAGCGCCTGCGTTTGAACCACGAACGCGAAGCCGGCCAGCTGGCGGTGCTGCTGATCAAAGCCTACGAGAGCCGCGACATCCAGGAAGCCTCGTCCGGCCTGCGCGCGGCCATCGCATCGACTGAAGGATTGGAACTACCAACGCGCGTGCGCGCCCTGCTCGCCTTCCTGGCCGATATGCAGTCGCCGTTTGGCGTCATCGAGATGCGGGGCTAGGCCGGTAACTCAGGTTCTCGCGATAACGCAGCAACTCAAGGCGCACGCTGCGCACCATGCTCGCCGCCAGCGCCGCCTCCGGCATTTCAGCCGCCGCTGCAAAACTCGCAGCGGGACGCATCAGCACGTAGCGCGGCGCTTCGCCGCCGATCTGCAATCGATACCAGGTAAAGCGCGCCGCCTTATCGGCCTTGCTCCGCTGCGCCGCCAGCAGGCGTTCGAAGGCGACCTCTTCGCCGGGCGCGATCTGATAAGTGCTCAAGGCGAGGAACGGTGATGTATCGGGCAGTGGTGCGCCGGCGCTGGCGTTATCGAGACGCTTGTAGATACCATGGCTGAGGAAGTCGGCATGCGGCGTGACGTTGACGGCGTTGTCCGCCTGGTCGGCGGCTGGCTGCACGGCGGCGTCGAAGTCGGCCATCGCGTGGCCGAAGGTGCCGTCCATGAACAAGCCGAGGCGGTCGCCGAGCACGAAGGACCAGCCGTACCAGGTCCAGCTGTCTTCAGCTTTCTTATGCCAGCCCAGGTGGCGCTCGTAGCCCGCCTCGAACTCGGCGCCCTGCCCCGGCTTGGGCTGGATCACCACCATGCGCGCATACGGGCCTGCCTGTTGGGCATTAGCCAGCGGCGACAGCGCCATCGCGGCGGTCGCCGCGATCATCCACTTCCTCATGCTTGCTCCTCGCGTAGTTTGTCGGTACAAAACGCTCACGCAGTTTCATGAACGGCGTTTCGACGACAATGTACAGCAAGAAGCCAACAATTGCAGAAGCGGCAAGCAGGATTGCAATGCCGCGTGGTTCGTCCGGTCCGATGTCGTAATTCCAGGCCAGGATGTGGGCGAGCACGATGCACAACTGCTTGTGCGTCAGGTAGATGGCATAGGACCAGATGGCGATCGAACCTGCGCCCGGAATGCGCGTACGCGCCAGCAGGCCGCCGGGACTCATGCCCGCAACGAGCAGCGTGCTGAAGGCAAGTCCCAGCAGCGGATAGCCAAACACCGTCATGCCGAAGCCGTAGTGGTCGCGGATGAACAGCGCAAAGGCCAACGCCGTCAGCAGCGCGCCTGCCGCCAACGTCCAGTTGCCGCGCGAAGTCAGGCGCGTCCAGGCCGACGGATGGAAGTTCTTCAACAACGCCAGCGCCACGCCGAACAGCAGCTCATCGAAGCGGCACAGCGTGGAATAATAAATCAGCGTGTAGAACGCCGAGGTGCCGCGCGAACCGAGGTCGAGTCCCGGATGCCAGATCGATGCCCGCCACGCCATCGCGGCCAGCAGCGCGCCAATCAGGGCGCTCCAGCCCCAGAGCAGCGAGCGGCGCAGCAGCGCAATGCCCAGCGCCGCGGCTGGCAGCACCATGTAGAACTGTTCTTCCACGCACAGCGACCAGGCGTGCGAGAACAGCGTGCCGGGGATCAGGTTGAAGTTCAGCGTGAAGGTCCAATACTTCCACCACGGCGCAGGATGCGAATCGCCGGCCCATAAAGGCCAGAAGGCGTACAGCGCCAGCACGACATAATAGTTCGGCAGCGTGCGCAGCAAACGGCGCAGGTAAAAGCGTCCCAGCGAGAAGCCGCCGTTGCGCAGTCCCGCGAAAATCAGGTTACCGATCAGGTAGCCGGACAGCGCAAAAAACAGGTCCACGCCAGCCCACCCCACCTCGCTCGCCCAGCCAAAAGTGGCGTCGTGGGTGACGAAGGTCATGTAGTGATTGCAGAACACGAGCGCGATGGCAGCGGCGCGCAGCGTATCGAGGCCGTGGATGCGGGTTGAAGATTGGTTCATGCGCGCATTGTACCTGCGCTAGAATACCGGGCACTGTATTTACCACGCACCCGAACCAGAGGAAGAGCATGACCGTAGCGAGCGAACTGCATTTCAAATCTGTTAATTACACCGGCCAGGGCAAGGGCCGCCGCCTGATCGTCACCGGCGCCGTGCACGGCAACGAAACGGCCGGCACCAAGGGCATCCTGCGCGTGATGGAGCAGCTGGACAAAGGCGAGCTGAAAATCCTGAATGGCAGCGTGACCTTCGTGCCGATCACCAATCCACTGGCGTATGCAAAAGGCGAACGCTCCGGCGAGCGCAATCTGAACCGCAATCTGTTCCCGAACGAGAATCCGCAAGATTTTGAAGACCGCATCGCGAACTGGCTGTGCCCCCTGCTCGGCCAGCACGAAATCCTGCTCGACCTGCACTCCTTCAACGCACAAAGCCAGCCTTTCGTGATGGTCGGTCCGCGCAATAACGACGGCGATCTGCAACCCTTCAAGCACGAAGCGGAAGAGCGTGCGATGGCGCGCATCCTCGGCGTAAAGCGTTTCGTTGACGGCTGGCTGGCGACTTACGGCGCCGGGGTGAAGCGCCGCCTGCGCAATGACAGCGAACTGGAAACCGTCATCAAGTACGGCGTCGGCACCACTGAATTCATGCGCAGCACGGGCGGCATGGCGCTGACGCTGGAATGCGGCCAGCACGCCGATCCGCATGCGCCGGATGTCGCCTACCGCGCCATCATGAATGTGCTGGCCCACTTCGGCCTGATCGACGCGCCGAAGCCGCAACCGGTGCCGGTCGAGGAAATGGAATATCTGAGCATGGTGGAAGTACACGACAAGCTGCACGCGGACGATAAATTCAGCCGCGTATGGTCCAGCTTCGATCGCCTTAAGCAAGGCGACGAAATCGGCGTCCGCGCCGACGGCACGGTCGCTACCGCACCATTCGACGCCTACATGCTGTTCCCGGATGTGAACGCGAAAGCCAACGCCGAGTGGTATTACCTGGCCAAGGTCAGCGACAACTTTAATTGATGCATGGCGGATCGATGATCCGCCCTACGCAATTGTCGCCGTCTATTCTGCGCAGCGGTAGGGCGGGTCATTGACCCGCCGAGAGCAGCTTCAGTCCCAGAATACCGGCCACGATCAGCGCGATGCACAGCAGACGCGCTGCGCTGGCCGGTTCATTCAGCATCATGATGCCGTAGATAACCGTGCCCACGGTGCCGATGCCGGTCCACACGGCGTAAGCGGTGCCCAGCGGCAGGTGGCGCAAGGCCAGTCCCAGCAAGCCGACACTGCCCGCCATGGCGGTCAGCGTGAGCGCGCTCGGCACGAGTCTGGTGAATCCAGCGGTATATTTGAGCCCCACAGCCCAGGCAACTTCCAGCAGGCCAGCGAGGAAAAGGACGATCCAATGCATGATCTTCTCCCAAGTCATGACAGGGTCGTCCCCGCAGGAGAAAGAGCCGGCAGTATATCATTGCGGAAAATTTCTTTCAGAGAGGAGACCCAATGGTATTGCTGGCCCAGATCGTTACCGCCATCGTTCTGCTGATTCATGTCTACATTGTTCTTTTGGAAACCGTGCTTTTCCCTACCCGGGGACGCCGCGTGTTCGGCTTGTCCGCCGAGAAGGCCGAGATCGTGAAACCGGCCATGTCCAATCAGGGCTGCTACAACGGTTTCCTGGTTGCCGCGCTGGCCGTCGGCTTCCTTCATCCCAACCCGGCGGTTGCCCACGCCTTCACCGTGTTCGGCCTTATTTGCGTGGCGGTGGCCGGCGTCTGGGGCGGCGTGACCGTAAACAAGCGCATTTTGGCCGTCCAGACGGCCCCCGCCGTCCTTGCGCTGATCCTGAATTTTGTGCTTTAAGCAGGCCTTGAAAGAATATCGTAGAATCCCGATATACGAATCGGAATCCTACGATTTACGTATCGAAGAAAACCGAAATGACCCAAGAACTCGACATTGACGCCGTCCACAAGGCCCTGGCCAACCCGGTCCGGCGTGAAATCCTGTGCTGGCTGAAACAGCCGGGTGCTTACTTCACCGAGCAGATACACCCGCTTTCCATGGGGGTGTGCGCTGGGCTGATCGAAAGCAAAACGGGATTGTCGCAGTCCACGGTGTCTGGCCATCTCTCCATCCTGCAAAAAGCGGGACTGGTGACGGTGCAGCGCATGGGTCAGTGGAACTTCTATAAACGTAACGAGGAAACGTATCAGCAGTTTCTCGATCACATGAAGGCTTTTTAAAGGAACACAACAATGACTACGCTCTTTGACCCGATCACCAT